>NZ_CEWDFQ010000001.1:0-32148 GCF_982438285.1 Acetatifactor sp.
GGAAATATTGGAGATCGGGGTTAGAGAATTTTTTTAGCAAATGGGGGACAATCCCAAGTTATACCCAAAATCCTCCATGCCCTCTGTGCAGGACTATGTGGAGGTGTTTGAGCCTTTTGTCCGGGAGGGAAAGCCTGTGATCTGCATCTGCATCACCACCAAATTCAGCGGCTCCATGCAGTCTGCGTTAAATGCAAGGCAGATGCTCTTAGAGGAGTATCCGGAGGCAGAGATCACCGTCATGGACGCTACGGTAAATACGGTTTTGCAGGGACTTTTGGTGCTGGAGGCCGTGCGCCTTAGAGATGCGGGCATAAGCTATAAGGATACCGTAGAGCGTCTGGAGGAAATCAAAGGCACCGGCAGAATTTTCTTTACTATCGGCGGTATGGAATATCTGCAGCAGGGAGGCAGAATCGGGAAGGTGGCCGGGGTGGCGGGAAGTGTGCTGGGAATTAAGCCGGTGATCACCTTAAAGCAGGGAGAAATTTTTCCGTCCGCCATCGGAAGAAGCCGCCGCAAGACCATGGATAAAACCATAGAGCTTTTGCTTGCTTATCTGGATGAGCTGAAGGCGGACATCAGAGATTATACCATAGCGGTGGGCTATGGATATGACGAAAAGGAGGCGCAGGAGTACAGAGACAGACTGCTTGGCACTTTGCAAAAGAAGGGCTATGCGATTTCTCAAATCCCTATTTATCAGATCGGAGCCACCATAGGAGTGCACACGGGGCCGCATCCCATCGGTATCGGTATACTCCGCAAGGCATTTTAATCTGCGCAGGCATGAAAAAGCTCTTTGATATGGGCAAAGGTGAAGCTTGGAGGAAAGGGCGTATTTTTTAAATCCTCCGGCTTTGCCTCCCCTGTGAATACTACGCAGGTATCTACACCGCCATTGATGCCGCAGGCAATGTCTGTGTAAAGCCTGTCCCCCACAACCAGGGTTTCTTCGGGAGAAAAGCCGGAATGAGAGAGACACAGATCCACCACAGCCCGGCTTGGCTTTCCAAGATAGATGGGCTTTTTGTCTGTAGTCTGGGAAATCATCTGGCAGATTGCGCCGCAGTCCGGTATGAAACCAAAGTCAATGGGACATCGCAGGTCTGGATTGGTTGCATAAAAAGGCACGTCTGAGGTGCAAAGAACCTTGCAGATCTGGGTCAGCTTGGCGTAGGTCAGCTCGCTGTCATAGGCAGCCACCACACAGGCAATGCCCTCCTCACAGCATTCGGTGACATGGAGGGCATTTTTTCTAAGCTCCTCCACAAAGGAAGCGGTTCCCAGCACAAAGATTTTGTCCTGAGAGAAATGCTCCTTTAAAAATCGCAAGGTCATGTACCCGGAGGTGACAAACTGTTCCTTCGCGGTGTGAAGTCCAAAAGCAGTGCGGAATTTTTCCACGTAATCGGCGCCGCTTTTGGTGGAGTTGTTGGTAATGAAATAAGCCTTGCCGCCTATGGAGTCAATGTAGGACAGCAGCCCGGCGCTTCCCTCATATAAGGTATCCCCTACTGCCAGGGTGCCGTCTATATCAAATAAAAACAATTTCTTTTTTTTCAATTTTTCCTGTAATGTCATAAGATATCTCCTTACTGCAACGAGTATAGCAAATGTCTCTCCATAAGGCAAGCGGGGGAATGACAAACCCCGGCGCCTTGTGTTAAAATAGGGACAGCTTAAGAAAGGAACAAGTGTAAAATGAAATTAATATCCTGGAATGTAAATGGTCTGCGGGCCTGCCTGCAGAAGGGTTTTCTTGATTTTTTCCACCAGGCGGACGCCGACGTGTTCTGCCTGCAGGAGACGAAGCTGCAGGAGGGTCAGCACGATCTTGATCTGCCCGGCTATGAGCAATACTGGAATTATGCGGAGAAAAAGGGATACTCCGGAACCGCTCTTTTTACCAAGGAAAAACCCCTGTCCGTCACCTATGGCATGGGTGTGGAGGAGCATGATCATGAGGGACGCATCATTACGGCGCAGTATCCTGACTTTTATGTGGTCACGGTATATACCCCTAATTCCCAGAGGGAGCTGACCAGGCTGGAATACCGGTGTCGGTGGGAAGCTGACTTTTTGGCCTATCTGAAAAGGCTGGAGGAGAAAAAGCCCGTGATTTTCTGTGGTGATTTGAATGTGGCCCATCAGGAGATCGATCTGAAAAATCCCAAAACCAATCACAATAATGCCGGATTTACAGATCAGGAGAGGGAATGCTTCAGCAGACTTTTGGAAAACAGCTTTATAGATACCTTCCGCTATTTTTATCCGGACAAGGAAGGAATTTATTCCTGGTGGTCTTATATGTTCCAGGCCAGGGCAAAGAACGCCGGGTGGCGCATCGACTACTTTGTGGTCTCTAAAGCGCTTGAGGAGCGGCTTCTGGATGCCAAAATCCACACCCAGGTGCTGGGTTCGGATCACTGCCCGGTAGAGATTACCCTGAAATAAAGCGCCGGTTCTTGAAAGAGTTGGCGCTTCCCACAGGGGGCTATGGACGGAAAGGTACGGGGAGAGAAAGCGAAATGGAGAAAAAGAAACGTCTGACCAGAGCATTTTTTGCCAGAGACGGGATTACGGTGGCAAGGGAGCTTTTGGGGAAAATACTGGTACACGAAACGCCCCTTGGGACGGTGCGGGGAATCATTACGGAAACGGAAGCCTATATGGGGGAGGAGGACAAGGGCTCCCACACCTACGGAGGCAGGCGCACTGACCGCACGGAGCCTATGTATCATAAGGGAGGCACCTCCTATGTGTATCTGATCTATGGTATGTACAGCTGTATGAATATAGCGGCTATGAGAGAGGATATCCCCCAGGCGGTGCTGCTTCGCAGTGTGATTCCTGCAGATGCCCAGTCAGAGCGGATCATGCTGGATTTAAGACTTGCGCCCTTAAACCAAAAGAGAAAGCGGGCGGGAAAGGAGTCCAACATTAAAAAGCACCTTGCGGACGGGCCGGGAAAGCTGTGCATAGCCATGGGAATCTCCCGGGCGGACAATGATGTGGATATGACAAAAAGCAAGGAATTTTATGTGACAGAGGGGCAGGAAATCCGGACGGAAGAAATCAAAGCGGGAAAGAGAATCGGGATCGACTACGCCAAAGAGGCGGCAGATTACCTTTGGAGATTTTACTTATGAGCCTACGTTTTTATTTTGGGCCTTCGGGCAGCGGAAAAAGCAGACAGCTGTATCAGGAGATGGTGGAGCGGGCCGGAAAAGAGCCGGACCGGAATTTTTTTATCATTGTGCCGGATCAGTTTACTATGGAGACACAAAAGGATTTGGTGGCCTTAAGTCCCAGAGGGGGTATCTTAAATATTGATGTGCTCAGCTTCGGACGCCTTGGCTATCGCATTCTGGAGGAGGTGGGCAGGAAGGAAACCCCCATTTTGGATGATACGGGAAAGAGCCTGGTTTTGCAGAAGGTGGCCGCCGGGCTTTTAGAGGAGCTTCCTGTTTTGGGAAGCCTTTTGCATAAGCAGGGATATATCCATGAGGTGAAAAGCGCTGTTTCAGAGTTTATGCAGTACGGGATCAGCACTCAGGATGTGTTTGCTCTTTCGGAGTATGCCAAAAAGAGAGGAGCCCTTTCCTTGAAGCTGCGGGATCTGGGCGTATTGTATCAGGGATTTTCAGACTACATCTGGGACCGCTTTATCACTACGGAGGAAACCCTGGACGTGCTGCGAAGATCCTTAAAAAAGTCAAAGCTTCTGCCGGACAGTGTGGTGGTATTCGACGGCTTTACAGGCTTTACGCCCATACAGGAGCGGGTGATACAGGAAATGCTGGGTATCTGCAGGGAGATTACCGTCACAGTGACCATGGGCGCGGGAGAAAACCCCTATGAGCAGGACGGAGAGCAGAAGCTTTTCCACCTGAGCAAAAAAACTGTCGCCAGACTGGAGCGGCTGGCAAAAGAGGCTTTGGGCGGCACAGGCGTAGAGCGGCAAAAGGATGTGTTTCTCCTGCCCGGAGAGAAGGCGCAGCCGGGGGAAAAAGTCCTTTACGGCGAGGCGGACGGGCGCTGCCAGGTGATGAGAAATCCCCATCACCGCTTCTGTAAAGCGCCTGCCCTGGCGGCCCTGGAAAAAAATCTTTTCCGCTACCGGGTGGAGCCCTATGAGGAGGAGACTCAGGAAATCCGGCTGTTTGAGTCGCTGACCCCCAGGGATGAGGTGCGTCAGGCTGGACTGGAGATCAAACGTCTGATTCGTGAAACGGGCATGGCGTACCGGGATGTGGCTGTGATCACGGGGGATCTGGAAGCCTATGCTCCCTACATGGAGACAGAGTTTGAACAAATGGAAATTCCCTGTTTTATAGACAGAACCAGGGGGATTGTGTTAAATCCCATGATCGAATATATCAAAAGCGCCCTTTTATTGTACCTCAGGGATTTTTCCTATGAGGCGGTATTCCATTATCTGCGCAGCGGTCTTTCTGATATTCCCAGGCAGGACATCGATGAACTGGAAAATTACTGTATCCGCACGGGGCTTCGGGGCAGGATGGCCTATGAGAGAAGGTTTACCCGAAAGACGGAAGAGATGGAGGGGGAGGAGGCTCTTTTGCGGCTCAATGCCATACGGGAACAGCTTATGGGCCAGATCGGGCTTTTAAGTCTGGAAAAAAGGGGGCTTGTAAAGACCTATGTAAATCATTTGTATGATTTTTTGGTAGAAAACAAGGTGCAGGAAAAGCTGGCTGTCTATGAGGCCTTCTTTCAAAGGGAGGGACAGCTTTCCAAGGCGCGGGAGTATGCCCAGATATACCGCCTGGTCATGGAGCTTCTGGATCAGATATACGGACTTTTGGGGGAGGAGGAAATCTCCCTGCAGGAATTTTATGATATTTTAGAGGCTGGATTTTTGGAGATTCAGGTGGGAACCATTCCCCAGAATGTGGACCGGGTGGTAGCAGGAGACATGGAGCGCACCCGCTTAAAACAGGTAAAGGCACTGTTTTTTTTGGGAGTGAATGATGGAAACATACCAAAGAGCGCCTCAAAGGGAGGCATTATTTCGGACATGGACCGGGAATTTTTACAGGAATCCAATCTGGAGCTGGCTCCTACGCCCAGGCAGCAGATGTATATCCAGAGACTGTATCTGTATCTGAATCTGACAAAGCCCTCCCACAGGCTGTATCTGTCCTATGCAAAGGTAAACAGCCAGGGAAAGTCTCTGCGGCCCGCCTATCTGATCGATGTGGTAAAGCGGCTTTTCCCCAGGCTCTCCACAGAATATCCCCAAAACCGCAGCGTATTGGAGCAGATCGTCACCAGGAAAGAGGGTATGGGCTATCTGGCCCAGGGGCTCAGGGAATACGTTCAGGGAAGCCTTTCTGAAAAACAGCAGACGGAATTTTTTACCATTTATCAGGCGTACGGGGAGGAAGAGGTGCGGGGAGAAAGAGACCTTCTGACTAAAGCTGCCTTCAAGCGGTATCAGGAGACAGGACTGTCCGCAGCAGTGGCAAGAGCCCTTTATGGAAAGAATCTGGAAAACAGCGTGACCCGGCTGGAAACCTATGCCGCCTGTGCCTGCAGACATTTTCTGCAGTATGGTCTTTCTTTAAAAGAGCGGGAGGAATTTTCCTTTGAAAATACAGATATGGGAACGGTGTACCACGGCGTATTGGAGTCCTTTGCCCACAGACTGCAGGAAAGTCCCTACACCTGGTTTGACTTCCCGGAGGAATTTGGAAGGGAAGCGGTGCACGGAGCATTGGAGTCCCTTGCGGCGGTGTACGGGGATACGGTTCTTTACAGCAGCGCAAGAAACGAGTACGCCATCACCCGCATGGAGCGGATTCTTACCAGAACGGTGCTTACCCTGCAGAGCCAGCTGAAAAAGGGAAGCTTTCTGCCGGATGAATACGAGGTATCCTTCCACTTTGCGGACAAGCTGGAGAGCGTCAACGTGGCTCTTTCCCAGGAGGAAAAAATGCGGCTTCAGGGAAGGATAGACCGCATTGATGTGGCACAGGAGGACGATAAGGTCTATGTGAAGGTAATCGATTACAAATCGGGCAGCAGACAGTTTGATCTGGCGGCGCTGTACTATGGACTGCAGCTGCAGCTGGTGGTTTATATGAACGCGGCGATGGAGCTTGAAGCCAAAAAGCATCCGGACAAGGAGATTGTGCCCGCAGCGCTTTTGTACTACCACATCGAGGACCCCACCGTGGAGACGGCCACAGAGCTGACCCAGGAGGAAATTAATCAACAGCTTTTGGAAAAGCTTCGCATGAACGGCGTGGTGAACAGCCAGCCGGACATTGTAGAACGGCTTGACAGATATATGCAGGATCGTTCCGATGTGATCCCTGTGGAGAAAAAGAAGGACGGAAGCTTTTCCTCACGCTCCAGCGTTATGAGCACGAAAGAGCTTAAGGTGCTGTCTGATTATGTGAACCACAAGATAAAGATGATCGGACAAGAGATTCTGGATGGAAGCATAGGCTTAAGCCCTTATGAGCTGGGAACAAGGCAGGCATGCAGCTACTGTCCCTATAAAAGGGTATGTGGATTTGACCCGGCAATACCGGGCTGTAACAGAAGAGCTTTGGAAAACCTGGATCAGGAGCAGGCCCTTTTGCGGATGGAGGAGGAAGCTTATGGCAATCACATTTACGCCACAACAACAAAGAGTGATCGATCTTAAGGGGCGGAATATTTTAGTGTCCGCAGCTGCAGGCAGCGGAAAAACAGCCGTTTTGGTGGAGCGTATCGTAGAGATGGTGTGCGATGAAAAGCATCCTGTGGATATTGACAGGCTTTTGATTGTAACCTTTACCAATGCGGCGGCGGCGGAAATGCGGGAGCGCATCAGCGCCGGTATCGGAGCCAGACTTCTTGCCAATCCGGAATCCGAACACATTCAGAAGCAGTCTGCACTGCTTCACAATGCTTTGATTACTACCATTGACAGCTTCAGTCTGTTTCTCCTTCGAAACCATTTTAACGAGATCGGACTGGACCCGGCCTTCCGGGTGGCTGATGAGGGAGAAATTAGACTGCTGCAGCAGGATGTGATGAAGGAGCTGATGGAGGATTCCTATGCGGGCGGGGACGCGGCCTTTCGAAGCTGTGTGGAATATTTCTGCCCGGGAGGACGGGAGAGTGTGCTGGAACAGCATATTTTAAATCTTTCCCGATGCGCCGCAAGCTATCCCTGGCCGGAGGAATGGCTTAAAAAGCGCAAGGAGGATTATGGAGCCGTAAGTGAAGAGGAGTTGGAGAACAGTGATTATGGGCGTTATCTTTTAAAGCATCTGGGTAAGCTTGTGTCAGGCTGCATGGAAAAGCTGCAGAGGGTGCAGGCGCTCTGCCAGGAGCCGGACGGCCCCTATATGTATGGAGAGCTGACGGATGGAGAGCTGGAGGCGGCACAAAAGCTCAGGGACTGCAAAACCCTGGCAGATTATGCTGCGAAGCTTTCTACGGTGGCCTTTGGCAGGCTTCCCTCCAAAAAGGATGATACGGTGTCCCCGGCAAAAAGAGAGCTGGCAAAAAAGCTGCGCAGCCAGGTAAAGGAGACCCTCCAGACCACTGCCCAGCGTTTTTTTGCCACGCCCCTTTTACTTGCAGCGGCCCAGGGAGCGGCCTGCAGGGAGCCGGTGGAAACCCTGGTGGAGCTGACCCTTTCCTTTGACCGGAGGATGCGGCAGAAGAAACAGGAAAAAAAGCTGGTGGATTTTTCTGATATTGAGCATTTTGCCCTGGACATTTTGATTAAAAGGGAAGGAGAGCTTTTAAAGCCCAGCGCTGTGGCGCTTGAATACAGACAGCATTTCCATGAAATTCTCATCGATGAATACCAGGACAGCAATCTGGTGCAGGAATATCTGCTGAAGGCCGTTTCCGGGGAGGAGGACGGGTGCTTTAACCGCTTTATGGTGGGGGATGTGAAGCAGAGCATCTACAAATTCCGTCTGGCAAGGCCGGAGCTTTTTCTGGAAAAATACGACTCCTATGAGCAGGATGGAAAATGCACCAGAATTGATTTGTCCAAGAACTTTCGAAGCCGCAGTCAGGTTGTGGATACGGTAAACGGTCTGTTTTCCAGAATTATGAGCAGGGAAATAGGCGGCATTGCATATGATGAGCAAGCGGCCTTATATGCCGGGGCAGTCTATCCGGAAAATACAGGCTGCGGCAGTGAGCTGATTTTAGTGGAAAAACCCAAAAATCAAACGGGCAGGAACGCAAAGCAGGCGGAGGCCTGGGCTATTGCAGCCAAAATCAAGGAGCTTTTGGAGAATTTCCAGGTAACGGACAAGGAAACCGGCTCCTTGCGCCCGGTGCGCTTTTTTGACATTGTGATTTTGCTGCGTACCAACAGCGGCTGGGATGAGGAATTTAAAAAGGTGCTGGAGGAGGAGGGAATCCCCGCTTATGTCACCTCTAAGACAGGGTATTTTGCAGCCCCGGAGGTGCAGGAGCTTTTGCAGCTTCTCAAGGTGCTGGACAACCCCACCCAGGACATACCGCTGTTTGGCGTGATGAAATCCTTGTTTGGGGGCTTTGAAGAGGAGGAGATCGCCAAAATACGCTCGGGGAGGAAAGGCTGCTCCCTGTATGAGGCCCTTCAGAATTATGCAAAGCAGGAAGAGGGAGAGGAGCAGGAAAAGGAGGAAGACCTTAGAAGAAAATCGGCGGCTTTCCTCGGGCAGATTGAAAGCTACAGGGACTGCACGGTGTATCTGCCGGTCAGAGAGCTTTTACAGAAGCTGGTAAATGATTTTGATTATCTGAATTATGTGACGGCGCTTCCTGCGGGCAGCAAGAGAAGGGCCAATGTGGAGATGCTTCTTGCCAAGGCGTCGGATTTTGAGAAAACCAGCTATTTCGGTTTGTTTCACTTTATCCGTTATATGGAACAGATGGAAAAATATGACGTGGATTACGGTGAGGCGGATACCCTGGATGAAAATGCGGATGTGGTGCGTATTATGAGCATCCATAAGAGCAAGGGGCTGGAATTTCCCGTCACCTTTGTGGCGGGGCTCTCCAAGCGCTTTAATATGCAGGATTCCCATCAATCGGTAGTGATTGATACGGACCTTGGTCTGGCCACGGATTATGTGGACTACAACAGACGTATCCGAAACAAAACCCTGCGGCGTATGGCTCTGGCACGGAAAATGCGGGAGGACAATCTGGCGGAGGAGCTGCGGGTTTTGTATGTGGCCCTTACAAGGGCCAGGGAAAAACTGATTTTGACGGCGTCCCTGGAGCAGGCCCAGGAAAAATGGGAGCTGCTGCGGGAAAATGGGGACAGGCATCTGACGTATCTTGATTTTATAGAGGCGGGAAGCTATCTGGACTTCCTTTTGCCTGTGGCTGGTGCGCCCGACGCTTCCTTGTCCGTGACGGTGACGGATTTGGAGAAGCTTTCAGGACAGGAGGTGAAGGAGCAGCTTGCCCTTCACGGAAAAGTGGATGCTTTGCGGCATGCGCAGGAATGGACGGATGAGGCCGCCTTAAAGAAGCTGGAGGAAAGGCTTGCCTATGCGTACCCCTACGAAAGCCTGAAAAAGCTGTATACAAAGACAACGGTTTCAGAGCTTAAAATTGCCGCCATGGCTCAAAGGGATGAGGCGGCTTATCACGCCTTTGAGGAGGAGGAAATCCACCCCTATATCCCTGCATTCCGAAAGGGAGAGGAAAAGGTGGCAGGCGCCGTGCGGGGAAGCGCCTTTCACAGAGTTATGGAGCTTTTGGACTTTGAAGGGCTGCTTGGGGCGCAGTTTGCCGTATTCCCTGAAAGCTTTGAGAAGTACAGGGAGGGACTGTCCCAGGAAGCTTTAAGGAGCGCGCTGTGTGATTTTTTGATGAGGCAGGCGGAAAGCCTGCGTCTGAGCGCTCAGTACCTGGAGGCTGTCAATCAGGAAAAAATCCTCCGTTTTCTGCAAAAGGAGCTGGCCTACCGTATGTGGGCGGCCGGCAGGCGGGGAGAGCTTTACAGAGAGCAGCCCTTTGTGCTCGGCGTGGAGGCCCGCAGGCTGGGCGGGGCATTCCCGGAGGAAGAAACGGTGCTGGTACAGGGAATCATAGACGCATTTTTTGTGGAAGAGGGGCAGATTGTGCTGCTGGATTATAAGACGGATGTCATAAGGACCATGGAGGATTTGTGGAACCGTTATCAGGTACAGCTTGACTATTACCAGGAGGCAGTGGAAAAGCTGACGGGAAAAAGGGTGAAGGAAAAGATATTGTATTCCTTTTATCTGGAGAAGGAGGGAATTTTGGCGGAGAAATTCTGATGGGTGTCGGAGGTTAATCCCTGCTGAAGGTTTACAGGTATGTGTTGAAGGGAAATGTTAATACTAAAATCGGGAGCCGTAAAAGGCTCCTGCTTATAAAACAAGGATGCAACATTTTAGAAAGAAATGTTGCATCCTTGTTTCATTTAATATATCGGTCCCAGAAAAGAATAGTTTATAGCCATCAGAAAAAAATTTGAAACAAATTTTATATCAAATATTTTTCAGAGCTGGATTTTTCCGAACACCTCATCCCTGTCATCCTGCTCGATGCAAAGATAATGCCTGGTAATCTGGTAGGAGGAATGATTGTAGATGTCCATGAGAAGCGCAGGCGGCGTGCCTTGCTTCCAGGCATGGTAACCGAAGGTCTTGCGCAGCGAATGACAGCGTATCACGTCCTCCAGCCCTACCTCTTCGGCGGCCTGACGAATGATCCGGTATGCCTGATGGCGGGAGAGGGGACCAGATGAGCTTTTGCGGCCCGGAAATAGATAGCCCGTCTGCTGCTTTCCAGTCTGTATCCAGTAATTCTGTAAAACCTTTTTTACCTCGGGATTGATGAGAATCCGATTTTCTTTCCCGGTTTTTTGTTCCTTTAAAAGAATATGGGTACGAAAGCCTCCGCTGTTTTCACTGCGCACCATGTCCCAGGTCAGATGCAGGATATCGTTGATGCGCAGGGCGGTATTCAGCCCCATTACAATAAGCGTGTAATTTCTAAGGTGTGGCGACTGCAGGAGATAATAATTTTTAAATGCCTGCAGAAGGGTTTTGTCACGGATAGGTTGTGTTGTGCTCATACGATTCTTCCTTTCTGTTTCGCTGTCAATGTTGATCGAAGAAATGCAACATTTCTTTCTAAAATGTTGTATGCCGAAAGCAAACCTAAGACAAGGAGGTCTGTATGCTGAAGCTCTCTGTTCGACCAGGAGAATACTTGATAATAGGCGATAACGTAAAGGTCATTTTTACAGGCGGGACTGGGAAAAACCTCCATGTCATGGTGGATGCTCCCAAAGAGGTGCCTGTAGTGAGAAGCAAAGCGGCCCAAAAGGCCGGGGAGGCGGGGGCTTCACCTTACTATCCTGACTGAAGCATCGGTAATAACAGGCTGCTAACCTAGGGGCGCCTTTCATATTACACCATCGGCCTGTGCCGGGGAACAAAAACTGAATAAAGAAAAGAAAAACTGTCACGAACGGATTCGGGGCAGAAGGGGAAAATCCCTAAAAAGTAAACGGAGGTACATTTTATGGTAGTACAACACAATTTAACAGCAATGAATTCCAACAGAATGCTGGGACTGACAATGTCATCTCAGGCAAAATCCACCGAGAAGCTCTCTTCCGGCTATAAGATCAACCGTGCGGCAGACGACGCAGCAGGCCTTTCAATTTCCGAGAAGATGAGAAAGCAGATCAGGGGTCTGACTCAGGCTTCCTTGAATGCACAGGATGGCATTTCCGCAGTGCAGACCGCAGAGGGCGCGCTGACAGAAGTGCACGACATGCTCCAGAGAATGAACGAGCTGGCAGTGAAGGCGGCAAACGGCACCAACAGTGAGACAGACAGAAGCTACATCCAGGCGGAGATTGACCAGCTGGTGACGGAGATCGACCGTGTGGCCACCACAACCAAGTTTAACGAAACCTATCTGTTAAAGGGAACCAATGCGGATGGTACGGTTGCGAAGCTGAGCTTTGAGACAGCGGCAGGCAATATTGATGATGCTATTGGTGGTAATGCGCTTACTTTTGATGAGGATGGAATTGCGACGGTAGATCTTGTGGCGCAAAACGCAACAACGGCAGTTTTATCAACAGAAACAGCGCAATCTACTGATGGTATGGGTACTTCAACGATTACATTGAGTACGACAGAAGACGTTGCGGCAGGCCAGAGTCTTGTGGTTGACGGAGTAACGTATTATTTATATGAGGGTGCAACGGATGAAGCTATGACGGCATTAAGTTACACAGATGATGCTACCAAAAAGTACTTCACCAGCAAGGAAGATTTCACCAATGCCCTGGAGACGGCTGCCAACAGTGTGGGCGCCGGCGACATAAAGGACATTTCCATTGACGGGGATTCCGTGACGGTTACCGCTTTCGCAGACTTAAACGACAGCGTGGATGTAAGCCTCCATGTGGGTGCAGACTCCACAAAGGACAACAAAATCAATATGGATATCGAAATGATGTCCGCAAGGGGACTTGGCATCAACGGGCTGCGTGTGGACGGCGCTACAGCCGACAACGCCACCTCTGCAGTGGATACCATTGCCGATGCTATCCAGAAGGTTTCCACTCAGCGCTCAGCGCTCGGTGCAATTCAGAACAGACTGGAGCACACGGTAAACAACCTGGATAATGTTGTTGAGAACACCACCAGTGCAGAATCTGCGATCCGTGACACGGATATGGCTACGGAGATGGTGAAATACTCCAACAATAATATTCTGGCTCAGGCAGGCCAGGCGATGCTGGCGCAGGCCAATCAGGCCAACCAGGGCGTTTTGTCCTTGCTTGGCTAATAAAAGAAATTTAAAAGCGGCGTGGCGTATGCCATGCCGTTTTTTCTTAGGGCACGCCTTTGGCACACACTGGTATGGGAGATCGGTATGGTAGAAAAAGAGGAAATAAGCATTACTACAATTTTATTGGAGCAGGATACTGCCTTTGCCCTTCCAGAGGACGTTTCCTTCCTGGGAGAACCTCTTCATATTCAGACGCAGCGTTGTTTTGTTCCTTTTCCCAGCGCATATGCTTACGGGAAATTAAAAGGGATGTACCATGTCTGGAAAAAAATGCGTGAAGCTTACATCTGTCTGAATGCGGATAATGTAATTCCCCAGGCCTCCAAGGAGCAGCTTTCCGACTTAAAAAGCGGTAAGGTCAAAATGATCCTGCCCCGGGTCTATTGCAAAAACAGGCTGCAGGAAAGCTATCGCTCCCAGTTTTACGGATTTGATTTCCGTATGCTGCTTTCTGTTTTGAAAAAGGAATATCCGGATTATTACAGGCATGCCAAGGAAGCGGCTCTGGATTCTTCGGAGCTGATCTTGTTTGGCGGAATCTTTCACAAACGGGAATTTGACAGGATCTGCGCATGGATGTTCCCGGTGCTTGCAAGATGCGCCCAGTTTATACCAAGGCGCTTTTCAGCTTATCAGAATCTTTTCCTGGAGCACCTTTCGCCCTATCTGTTTACCATATATGTCTCATACTGGGAAAAGAATCGCCCTTATGCGCTGACAATGCCGAAGGTGTTAAGGGAGGAGGAAGCAAAAGGACGGATATTGGCCGGGCTGCCAAAGCAGGAATTTTTTGAGAATGCCTCGCCCCGGGAGATTTTTTCCCTGATAGAAAAGGCCATGGAGGAAGGAAAGACGGAGGAGGCTGTTCAGATAGCAGAGAGCCTTCCGGGAGAAAGAAAAGAGCTGGAAAATTTTCGCGGCGTCTTTGCGCGGTATGAGAGAGAACGACGTTATTATAAGACCACGCAGCTTGACGAGACAAAGGATTGGCGGACATTGTTTAGCCATAGGAAGCCAATTTCGCCTCCGGGGATAAAGGGAAGGGCTCCCAGGCTCCTGATCTTTCAGTGGAACTCCGTGGGGCACAAGGTAAATGTGAGAGCCTTTGAAAGCTTTGGCTTTGAGTGTCATACCATACAGGTTCCTTATGACAGAGGAAAATTTGATGAGGATTGTCTGGAGCAGCTAAACCGCCATCTGGATCTGCATCCGTTTGATCTTGTATTCAGCCTTAACTGCATCGGTATGGCTGCGGAAGCATGTTATACCCATGATATTCCTTATATCGCGTGGTGCTACGACTCCCCCAGCTTTACCGGAGCCCATTGGTATCTTTTCTATCCCACCACTCATGTTTTTTTATTTGACAGCGATGATGCAGCACATTATGCGCAGGCAGGCATCAGGCAGGCTCACTATATGCCCCTTGCTGTGAATCTGGAATACTTTGATGGGATCGCCTGTTCTGCGTCTGACAAAAGGAAATATCAGGCGGAGATATCCTTTATAGGTTCTCTCTATGAAACCGCCCTGCCGGAAGCAATGGGGTATTTGACCGACTACCAGAAGGGCTACCTGAATGCGCTGATGGATAATCAGATGGATGTTTATGGGCATAGCTTTTTTCCTGAAATCCTATCGGAAAATTTTATGAAGTGGCTTCACCATCCGGAATTTAACCGGATTTTGAATGCAGAGTTTGACAAGGAAAAGGCCAAGGAGGATGTGGCTGGGGCGGGAAGGCTGCAGCTGATCTTAAATAAGCAGACGACCAACAAGGAAAGGCTGCTGTTGTTGAACCTTTTGGCAAAGCATCACCAGGTAAAGCTTTACTCCTATAAAAACAGCGAAGCCTTAAAGGGGCTTACCTTTTGCGGTACGGCTGATTATTATACGGAAATGCCCAAAATCTTCCGGCAAAGCAAGATCAATTTAAACGCCACGCTGCGCTCAATTCAGCACGGAGTACCTCTGCGCTGCCTGGATATCATGGGATGCCATGGACTTTTGCTGACAAATTATCAAAAGGATTTTGACGACCATTTTGCGGACGGAAAAAATGTACTGTTTTACACCGATGCAGAGGAGGCGCTGGAAAAGGCCGACTTTTATCTGGCTCATGAAAGTCTTCGGGTAAAGATCGCTGAGGCTGGGTATGAGACGGTAAAAAAATATTATGATTATCCGGTAAAGATCAAGGAAATCCTGGAGCTGGCAGGACTGGAGCATCTGATACCGAAAAGCGGGGGGAAAAGATGAAGATTTTGTACATACATACAGGAGTTATCAGCGACAGGGATGTTGCTGATACTTTGCAAAAAATGGGATGGGAGCTGGAAGGATTTTCAGAGCCTTCTCCAAATGTGTATCAGGACAAGGAATACGCGGATGCTCTGCTTTGTGCCATAGAAGAGAAGGGAATCAATATTGTGTTTTCCCTTCGCTATTTTCCTGTTGTGTCTATAGTCTGCAATGCCGTCAAGGTGAAATATCTTTCCTGGGTGTGCGCCTCTTATGAGCCTGGAGTCTATTCCTGTACGCTGTTAAATGAATGCAATTATATCTTTTTGGCAGATTATGCCTTATATCAGGAATTTTCTTCTGCAGATTTTCTTCATGTCTTTTATCTGCCCATGGGGGCGAATGTTGACAGGATCAAAAAAGTTTTAGAAAAACATGGAAATTCAGGGGAATGTGGGATGGAGGAATATGAGACGGATGTGACCATGCCGCAGGACATTATTCCAAGACAAGCTATGCCGCTTCACCCCCTTTCAGCAGAGAGTCCTTTAAAGGATGCCGCCAAGGGATACCTGGAGGGCTGTATCGCCTGCCAGCATCAGCTTTCCGGGCTGCCCTCCATGGCGGAGCATCTGCCTGCCTATGTGTGGGATGAGCTGAGACTGCATTTTGCACCGGAGATCGGGGCGGACAGCATAGAGTCTGCGGCTCATTATTATGATTATCAATATTTTAATCCGCTGATCACTTATGCAGACAGGGAGATTCATCTCAATGCGCTGGCCCAAAACAAATATTTCAGGGATGTGGTCTTGTATCAGGATTACCCTTGCGGCGCAAAAAAAATCCGTGTTGAAAAAAGAGCAGATTATCGGGCGGAGCTGCCGCTCATAGTCCGCCGCAGCAGGATAAATCTTGTTGTGGCACACAGAAACTGGAAAAGTGCCATTCCGCAGATTAGCTGGGATATCATGGCCTCCGGGGGCTTCCTGATCAGTAATGCCCAGCCAGATTTTTTCAGGCTCTTTCCCGATTGTGCACCAGTATTGTACACAGAGGAGAGAGAGCTTTTAAGCAAAGCAATTTATTATCTGCATCATGACAGGGAAAGACGTGATTTGGCGCAGGAGCTGGCTTGGGAGGTAGCGCACAGGCATACGATCAGACAACGTTTGGAAATGATTTTTTCGAGCATATAAAGGAGGAAAGCATGGGGATCAATATCGGACTGACGGGCACAGATCAGTATATTTACGCGAAGCTTAGAGGAGAGGAGGAAAGAAAATTCCGGGTGCTTCATATTTCTTCCAACAGCTACATTGTAGACTTAAATATATCGTCAGGTACGCTGAATGTGGCTGATGCGGGATGCCATTGCATTCACATAGGGAAGTACAGCTCATTGGGCAAGGGACTGAATATGATCTTGGATATGAATCACGACTATCATTCCCTGTATCAGGGATTAATCCCTCAATTTGCATCCAAAGAGGGAGGGAGAGCCTGCGGTATGCAGCTTCTGAAAAGAATCGTCAGAAAGGGACAGATTCTGATTGGAAATGATGTCTGGATCGGCGATGGCGTTACGATCCTGGGCGGAGTAAGAATAGGGGACGGGGCGGTTGTGGCTGCCGGATCGGTGGTTGTAAAGGACGTGCCGCCTTATGCTGTGGTGGGCGGGAATCCGGCTGGAATTATCAGATATCGGTTTCCACAGGATGTGGTGGAGAAGCTTAGGAGGATTGCCTGGTGGAATTGGAGCGGCGGACAGATACTTTCCAGAAAAGCTGATATGCAGGGGGAGGCAGCGGACTTTGCGGATAAGTATGACTGCCCGGCAGGCAGATATCCAAGAAAAAGCGGAGCGTTTGTGAAGCGGATTGCGGAAAGGGATGTTCCTCTGATTGCTTATTTCATGGATTTTGACGATGAATATCCAGTTTATCCGGGAGTAATCGCCGCCTTTTTAAAACGTTTTCAAAATATGGATGCAGAGCTTTTGCTTTGCTATAATGTCCTTGAAGCCGGCAGCTGTCAAAGGATGAAGGAAATTGTGGGACTGATGGAAAGGCATGAGGAAATCAGGTCAATGGTCAACGTATGTGGGATAAGATGGGAGGATGAAGAAAAAATCATCAGTGAATCCGACATTCTGATTACAAACCGTGACGGCAGAACCTTAGAGAGAGCAGGATATGCAGATCGTTATGAGGTGACTGTCCTTTCCGGCGTGGATATTCCTGTTTTCCATTGACTGGAAAAACAAAATTATGCGCATATTTTTGTTGCATGGTAAGCATAATTATGCTATTCTTATGACAAAGAAGGGAGTGAAGCATCATGCCTCTTATCATGCCTATTAAAGAGCTGCGCAATACAACTGAAATTTCCAACATTGCACACAAGGCACAAGAGCCAATCTTTATTACGAAAAACGGATATAGCGACTTAGTTATAATGAGTAGTGAATTATACGATAAATTTGCAAGAATTAACCGTATTGACCAAGCCATCTACGAATCAGAGCAGGAAATGGCTGACGGGGCTGAAGCAATCGATGCAGAGATGATTTTGGCAGAATTGGAGAAAAAGCATTTTGGATAAATACAAGGTTAAAATCAGCCCCAGAGCAATACGCGAATTAGACAGCATTTACAAATATATTGCAAGTGAAAAAATGGTTCCTGAAAATGCTAAGGGACAGCTTGGCAGAATTAAAAAGGCCATTTTGAATTTAGACACCTTTCCACAGTCCCACCAAGAGCGTAACGAGGGCAGATATGCGGGCAAGGGTTACAGGCAGCTGCTGATTGATAATTATATCGCTATTTTCCGCATTGATGAATCAAGCAAAACAGTTTATGTTGTAACGATACAGTACCAAGGACGGAATTTATAAGATAAGCGCTAAATGGGAATTTACAGATTCATTTCATCAACAATAGCTGCAGGTTTTGCGGTCAGTTCTACCCAGGCCGGAACAAAGCCGCTTTTAACGGCGTTTCTAACTGACCGGATATTAGACCAGGCCGTACAATAAAATGGCACCTTGTTTCTGTTTAGTATTTCCTTTGCGAGCGTACTTGTCAGTACAGAGGCAATTCCCTGTCGTCTGTATTTCGGCAGAACATCCACACCGATCTGCCACATATCTTTGCAATCTGCGGAACAGGCGGCTAATCCAACCAGTGTGTTTCCATCATATGCACCGACTCCAAGTACATCCAAATGCTTACGCTCTTTGCAAAGAGCGTTGCTCCATTCCGGCAGATACAACTCCCCAAAATCTTCCTGTTTCAATATGCGTGTTTTATAAGCGCAAGAAAGAAATGGCATCCTGCCTGTGTCTGGCAGATAGTATTCTGCCATAAAGCATATTTTATGACCTTTCTCTAATAGGCGTTCATTCAACCAATGCATATTCGGCGTCTCAAAACAGTGATAAAATTCAAATTTCCCTATATATTCGGATACCAGATCTAAAGTCTCGTTTATTGAAGCTGCTACGATATTATTTCCATAGGAAACAAGGTTGCAGGTGATTGGTTCCTTCAGATATTTGCGGGCGTCCTTCCCCAATTTTAAAGGGGAAACAACATTTCTCTCTGCTTTAAAGTCTTCCTCGCAGCAGCCCATGTCCTCTGCGGATTGCCTCATAGCGATTTCCAGCATTTCATGATTCGTCATAAGCCTCTCTCCATATTATATCGGTTCGGTAAATTTCAAATTTTAAGAAAAGTATAGCATAAGGCTGTGGACAAATCTACCTCATCTCAGCTTGAAAAGGACCGTACAGGGTGTTTGTTTCCATGCTCTTGGAATTGTGGTAAAATAAAATGATTTATGGAGAGGGGAAAGCTATAATATGTTAAGAGAGGAAATTGACAATGAAGTCTCGGTGTTTTGGATTGATTAGTGTTTTGTGTTTGCTTTCTGTTCTGACAGGATGTATTGCGCTGCCAGGACAGGAGCCTTTTGGGGAAAAGACTTATTCCAGTGAAGATGCGCAGACCGTCTATGAGGAGGTTGCGTCCAGCATGCTCCAAAGGGACTTTTCAGATTTCGGAGGTTATGATATTTCGGTAATCGGAGCACTGGAAGATGACTTTATCTCCTATGATGTCTATAAAACAGAAGAATACACGGCAGCTTACTATGAGGGAGATTCGGAAGAATATCTCTGGCATAACGGGTTTCTCTATTGTTATGGAAATGAACGTTTGGCTTATCGGGATATGGCGTGGGAGGAACTTTTAACGGAGGAATATGCTTTAGAGAAATGGGCGTTTGCACAGCAGCTGCTGAGACGCAAGGACGGAGAACTGACTTACCAATATATTCCTATGTCCCACGACAATCCATATCTGCTTACAGTGGAATATGATGAAGCTGAAATGGATGGACGGGCGATCTGTTTTGTCGGGTTGTCTTTTTATCTAAAGCGAGACGGAAATTATGAGGGATTCGGGCTGAGCTGGCAGGAAAAACAGGGAAAAACGAACCGGGCGTTTTCTATTTCCTTTTTCCCTTATGGCGGCTCATCGTCATTATTGGCGGAGCGAAAGATATGGTCTTTTGGATATGAAATGGGACTTACGGAAGAAAATATTCCGTCCATTTCAGAGCAGGAAGAAAATCGACAGCAGTGCCGGAGGATTATTTCGGATATGGATTTTGAGACGCTTAGAGAACAGGCAGAATACAATAAAGATTTAATATTTCCCGGCAGTCTTTCTGCGGTTGTTTCCGCTGCGCACCATGTTCCGGATCAGGTGCTGGTTCGGAAACACCCGCAGAAGCCTTATTCCGGATAGGCTGGGCTTTGTGGGGCTGAGCGGCGATTACATTGCCGGAATTCAAGGGCATACGGTGGAGGATGGAAAAGGAACAAAAGTGCAAAACCAGGATATAAAATTCATAGCTTTCCTTTTGCGGGATAAATTAAAATAAAAGCACAGAGAAACCCGTACATCAAAGCTAAAGGAGGATAAGTATGAAGAAAAAGTTAATTCCACTGTTATGTGCATCTCTTCTGGCGGGAGCGCTTGCAGGATGCGGCCAGACACAGGGAAGCGCCGGACAGAGCGCTGCGTCCGGGAGCACGGAGCAGAGCGCGGCCCAGGAAAGCACCCAGGAGACAGAAACTGCTGAAAGTGCAGAGGAGCCCTATGAGGTCAGAATGCTTGTGCCGATTCCGGCACTTCCGCCCAATGAGGATGAGCTGGCCAGAGTGCTGGAAAAGGTAAATGAGATCACTCTGGAAAAGATCAATATGACGCTGGATTTGGAAATCATGCCCTTTGCCACATTTTTCGAGCAGGTTCCCCTGGAGCTTAGCTCCGGCAGCGACATTGATCTTTTGGCCACCTATTCCAGCTATGGCCCAAGCTGGATACAGGCCGGTTATCTTGTGGATATGAGTGAGCTTTTGCCGGAATACGGACAGGATATCATAAACAGCTACACCTCTCCGGAATTTGCTACGGCGGCAAGCTTGGACGGATTTGTATTCGGCGTGCCGGTACACAAGGAGATTGCTGAGCAGGGAGTAGTTTTTTTCAGGACGGATATTTTGGAAAAGTATAATATTGATGTGTCACAGATTCATTCCCTGGCGGATGTAGATGCTGTGTTTGCACAGGTGGCCGAGCAGGAGCCCGAAATGTGGATGGTTTCTCTTGGAAACACCGGTATGCCTGATATGGAAATGCTGGATTATATCTGCGGACTGCAGGATTTCGTAATCCCTGATCCCACAGAGAGCACGGAGGTTACCACTCTCTTCCAGACGGATTCCTTTAAGACCTGGTGCGATTACACCCATAAGTGGTATGAAAACGGATGGATTAATCAGGGAGCCGCTTCCGATACAGAGTCCTACTACACCTATATTGCGTCGGGACAGGCCTTTGCATTTTTCAGTGACTCAGGACATCCCCTGTCGGAAGCCGATCAGGAGAAAAACTGCGGCGGTGTGGACCTGACTATGGTGCCCATCGGGGAGCCTCTGGCGTCTACCTCGTCCGCTACAATCTTTATGTATACCATCACCTCAGGTTCAGAGCAGCCGGAGAAGGCTATGCAGATGCTGAATCTTCTGATGAGCGACTCGGAGCTTATGAATCTGCTTAACTGGGGCGTGGAAGGCGAGGATTACATTGTGAATGAAGACGGACTGCTGGATTACCCGGAGGGCAAGGGCGAAGGTGATGTGGGGTATCATCTGGGCGCAGGCTGGGTGCTGCCCAATCAGTTTATCTGTACTCCCTGGGTGACGGATGGAGCGGACATTTATGAGAAAATGATTGCCTACAATGAATCCGCCAATATTTCCAAAGCCTTTGGATTTGTGTTTGATGTCTCCAATGTAATGGACGAAGCAATCGCTACCAACACGGTCAGGACAAAATACATGGGAGCTTTGGTGACAGGCTCCGTGGATCCTGAGGAATATATCCCTATGCTGAATGAAGAGATGGAGGAGGCTGGCGCCGACAGGATAAGGGAGGAGGTTCAAAGACAGCTGGATGAATATCTGGCCGCCAAGGAATAAAAAGTGAATGGAGAGGAGCGTACGTTGATCCACAGCTTTAAGACAAAAAACATGCAAAAAATCCTGATTTTCAGTATTGTTGTGCAGTGTCTGTGCATTCTGATCTTTGGCTATTCTCTTAAGGAGATTGAAAAGAGGGCGGAAAACAGTATAAAAATGCTGCTTGATCACTCTGTTGAGAAAATTTGGGATGAGTTAAACAGAAATAATGTGTGGATGAGAACCACCATTGTTTCCCCCAATGGGTATGACACTCTGTTTTTGCAAAATGAAATAAACCGGGTAAATCTGCTGGCGGAAATACAGAAGGATTACACTGTGCTAAATGAACTGTCCCAGGCCGAATATCACTTTTTTGCCTACGACAAAGCCGGGGAAAATTTCCTGGAAATCACAGCGGTGAAGATACCCTTTTCTTCCTATGAGGGGATTAGGGCCTGCGTGAAAAGGAGAATGCAGGAAGGGATGCAGAACGGGAAGTGGTACCTTATGGATACGGCAGAGGGGAAAATTGTTCTGGCGGCGTGGCAGTACGAGAACTTTATGTTTGGCGCATGGATTGACGAAAGCTCTCTTCTCTCGGAAATGAACGGCCTGGCTCTGGGCGAGGTTGCTCTTGAACAAAAAGAACTGTCAAAGCCGTCCTTTAGAGGCGGCTTTGACAATGATTCCTTTGTGTATCTTCTTTCGGAGGAGGAGACGGATTTTCAAATCAAAGTTTCCGTAAACAACAGCCAAGGCATGGACTGGCTGATTTTCATGCAGCTTCTGCAGTTTCTGCTGGCCGTGCAGATGGTGATTATTCTGGCGTTTCTGGTGAGGAGGCTGCAGAAAAATTTTATCCGGCCTATGAGAAATCTCACCTATATTCTGGACAGATATCAATCTCAAGGGACGGAGGAGATAAATGGAGGGCTGCCAGAAAGCGCCGTGGAGGATGCGGGACAAATTCTGGACAGGCTGGGAGTACAGCTGGAAAGGCTTCAGACAAAGCTGTACAAAAACGAGCTGGAAAGAAAGCAGCTTGAGATTAATTTCCGCAATCTGCAGATCAGGCCGCATTTTTTCGTAAACTGCCTGGCTATGATTTCCGGGATGGCGGATGTAAACGATGTGGGAAAGATACAAAAGATGACAGTGTGTCTGTCCGAGTATTACCGGTATGTGCTTCATGACTGTATGGACATGGTGCCTCTTTGGCAGGAAATCCATCACATGGGAAATGTGGTGGCAGTCAATAGTGAGTGGAGCAGCAATACCTATCATTTTACGGCGGACTTGGAGGAGGCGGCAAAAGAGGTGAAAATACCGGTGCTTTCGGTGAGTACTTTTCTGGAAAATTCCGTAAAGTATGGTTCTGGAACTGTGGAAATTGCAATGCAGGCCTCCACAGCTTTTGTGCAGGAGGAAGCGTTTTTATATATAAAAATTGAGGACAGCGGCCAGGGCTTTCCCGCAGAGCTGGCAGAGAATCTAAACCGGGGAAAGCCGGTGCAGGAGTCGGAGGGGAAGCATATCGGCATTAATAACGTGATGCAGAGAATGCGCCTGATTTATCAGGGAAGAGAGAGGCTGCATTTTTCCAATGGAAAGCTGGGCGGTGCCTGTGTGGAGCTTTGGATTCCAATGGACAAAGGGGAAAACAAGCCGGAGGGGCCTGGGGCCTAGGATAAACAGAAAGGCGGTGTTTTGTATGTGCACCAGTATTGCATTTCAGACAAAGGATTTCTATTTTGGAAGAAATATGGATTTGGATGAGCCCTTTGGGGAGAGGGTTTTGATTACACCCAGAAGGTTTCCTATAGCCTTCCGGCATGAAAAAGAGCTGAAAAGCCACTATGCTATGATCGGGATAGCGGCAGGCGGGGAAAATTATCCCCTGTATGCTGAGGCTGCCAATGAAAAGGGGCTTTGCATGGCGGGGCTGAATTTTTCCGGCAATGCTTGCTTTTCTGATGAGTGCAGAAGCGGCAGCCATAATATAGCGACCTATGAGCTGATCCCCTGGCTTCTTGCTTCCTGCGCCGATGTGGAGGAGGCCTGCGCCCTTCTTGCCAAAACAAATGTGACGGGAGAACCCTACCGGGAGGGTATGCCTGCGGCTTCGCTGCACTGGCATATTGCGGACAAAAAGGGCTCCGTGGTTTTGGAAATCATGGAGGACGGTATGCACATTCACCGCAATCCGGCGGGAGTTGTGACAAATAATCCGCCATTTTCATTTCACCTGATGAATTTAAACTGTTACCTGAATCTGACGCCGGAGTATCCGGAAAACAGATTTCAAAAAGAACTGAGCCTAAAGCCCGTTGGCATGGGAATGGGGACAATGGGAATGCCGGGGGATGCCTCTCCCATCTCCCGGTTTGTGAGAGCTGCATTTTACCGGGCCAATTCTGTCTGTGGAACGAAGGAAAGGGAGTCGGTGTCCCAGCTGTTTCATATACTGGACGGTGTGGGAATGGTGAAGGGAGCAGTGAGAAACCCGGAGGGAAAGTGTGTCTATACAACATACGCCTGCTGCATCAACGCGGAAAAAGGCATTTATTATTATAAGACCTATGAGGACAGCTGTATCCGCTATGCGGCCATGGAAGAGGCGGATATGGAGAAGGAGCATCTGGTGGAAGCAGCTGCCAGGCCGTGGATAGAATAGCGCACAGAAAGGAGAAAACAATGTGGGGAAAAAAGCATGGAAGAAAAACATGGGAAAAATACAAACGGTATCTTCCTCTTTATTTGATGATGGTGCCTGCATTCGTATATTTGCTTATCAACAATTATCTGCCCATGGGCGGCCTGGTGCTGGCCTTTAAAAAGTATAATGTGAATGACGGCATCTGGGGCAGCCAGTGGGTTGGCTTTCACAACTTTTCTTTTTTGCTAAGCAACAAGGATATGCCATTGCTTTTACGCAACACGATCTGCTATAACCTATGCTTTATTGTGATGAATCTGGTTTTTGGGGTTTTGTTTGCCATACTGATCACGGAGATCAGAAATCAGAAATTCCGTAAGCTTGCCCAGAGCAGTCTTTTGTTTCCCTATGTGGTGTCCATTATTATAGTATCCTACATGGTCAGAGGATTTTTGGACCCGGAGGCGGGACTTTTGAATCATTTTCTGGCGGCACTGGGAAAGGAGGAAATTTCCTGGTACAATCAGCCTGAATATTGGCCTTTTATCTTGGTTTTTGTAAATACCTGGAAGAATGTGGGCTATGGGTGCATCCTGTACATAGCGGCCATCCTGGGAATTGATCCGGCCTTGTTTGAGTCTGCGGCGCTGGACGGCGCATCAAAGCTCCAGAGAATCCGATACATTATGCTTCCCTTTTTAAAGCCCGTGATGATCACTACCACCCTTCTGGCTCTGGGAAGGATTTTTAACAGTGATTTCGGCCTTTTCTATCAGGTGCCTCAGGATTCGGGCCTGATTACCGACGTAACCCAGACGATTGATACTTTTGTATATAGGGCGCTGATCAATCAAAACAATATTGAAATGTCCTCTGCGGCCAGCTTTTTCCAGTCTATCATCGGGTTTTTGATGATTCTGGCATTCAACGCGGTCACAAGGAAGGTCAGCAGGGAAAACGCCCTGTTTTAGAAGCGGCTCTGGATTTGCAGCGCTTCGGAATGGAGGGAAAAATGATAAGGTCCAGGCAGGATAAAAATTTTGAAATAGCAGCATATGTGATAATGACGATTGTAATGGTAATCATACTGTTTCCCTTTCTTCTGCTGTTTGTGTCCTCCCTGACAAAGGAGAGTACACTGCTGCGGGAAGGCTATTCTATTTTCCCAAGGGACTTAAGCTTGAGCGCTTATTCTTATATCTGGGAATCCCGGGAGACAATTTTCCGGGCTTATGGGGTGACCATCGGAGTCACAGCTGTGGGGACTGCGGTGAATGTACTGATCACAGCTATGATTGCTTATCCGCTGTCCCTGGAAAAGCTGCCGGGAAGAAGAGTGATTTCTTTTCTGCTTTTGTTTACCATGCTGTTCCACGGGGGGCTGGTGCCCACCTATATGATTTACACTACGGTGCTTCATATCAAAAACACATGGCTGGCGCTGGTGTTTCCAAACCTTTTGTTCAGCGCCTTTCAAACCATTATTGTGAGAAGCTATCTCCAGAGCAATATTCCGGAAGAGCTTTATGAATCCGCAAAGATGGACGGGGCATCGGAGTTTCGTATTTTCCGAAAAATTGTGCTGCCCCTTGGGAAACCTATTTTCGTAACCATTGGTATTTTTGCGGGACTGTCCTACTGGAATGACTGGATGAACGGGCTGTACTATATCAGTGAGCCATCTAAGTATTCCATCCAGCAGCTTTTAAACGTAATGGTGAAAAATATCCAATATCTTGCACAGTTTGGAAAGAGCGGAGGCGGATATCCCAGCATCAGTCTGCGGATGGCCATTGCCTTTGTGGCTATGCTGCCGGTGCTGATCGTATATCCTTTTTTGCAGAAATATTTTGAACGGGGAATTATGCTGGGGGCAGTGAAGGGATGAGAGACGTCACATGAAATTACTGATCGTAGATGACAACAAGTATGTGGTGGAAGGGCTGAAGAGGCGGCTGAACTGGGAGCTTTTTGGAATTGATGAGGTGTTTGGATGCTTTGGCGTCAGCCAGGCACAGGAAATCCTCCAAGCGACAGAGATAGATTTTCTGATCACGGACATTGAAATGCCGGGAGGCAGCGGGTTTGAGCTGCTGGAATGGCTTAGGCAGCGGGAAATGGATGTGGAGAGCGTACTGTTAACCAGCTACGCAGAATTTTCCTACGCCCAGGCGGCAGTGGATTATCAATGCTTTCGTTATCTGCTAAAGCCGGTGGAAACAGCAATGCTGGAGGATGTGGTGGGAAAGCTGGTGGAAAAGAGGCTGCAGAAAAAACAGGAAAAACAGCTGGCCCAATACGGAAACAACTGGCTGTCCCATCAGGATATTGCCAAGGCCATATTCTGGAGAGATATCATGGATGCGGAAACGCCCTATGGCGGCACTGTGCAGGAGATAGACAAGGGGGAGGGCGGCCTGTATCCTCAGGGGGCCTTGTTTTGTGTGGCGCTGCTATGCTTCGAGCTGGACAGTGAGGAAAAGGGCTGGAGCAGAGAGCTGCTTATGTTTGTGTGTGAGAATATTCTGAATGAAATTATAAAGGACAGGGAAGCTGCCCTGGAAACTCTTTGTTACAACGGCTTTTCCCAATATGCCCTTGTGCTTGGCACAGAAAACGGAAAGCAACAGGCCGTAAAGGAGCTCATGGACCAGTTTCTGCAGGTGTTTGTCCCCTTTTACCACAGGCCCGTGGGCTGCTATTTAAGTGTTCCCTGCCGGCTGGAGGAGGTAAACGGACATTTGAGAAGGCTGGAGGAATTTCATTTGAACCACCTGAATTTCCACAGCGGTATTTTCATGGAACAGGAATACAAAGAGAGCAGGAAGGAGGAATACCAGGCCCCTGAGCTGGAGGAGTGGAAGGAATTACTCAGAAATGGACAGGAGGAGGCGCTAAAGCAAAAGGTGTCCCTGTATCTGCATAAGTTTAAGGAGGCGGATATTGACAGCAGCCTGCTGCAGTCCGTTCTGGCTGACTGGAATCTGGTGGTCTATGACCTGCTAAAGGAGAGAAATATCACAATCTATCAATTTTTGAAAAACGGAAGAAATCAAGAGCTTGTGAAAAAGGCGGTGAGAAGTGTCTTTTTCATGGAGGAGCTGATTATGGGGGAGGCAGGTTATATTGCAGAGCTTCTGGCATATGTGCAAAAGCAGGATATGATCATAAGCGGCATCCAAAATTATATCAAGGCACATTTGGATACTGTCACCAGAAGCCAGATTGCCCAGACCTTTTATCTTTCTCCCAACTATGTGTCAAAGCTGTTTCGCAAGGAAACAGGAGTTTCTCTCAGCGAATATATTCAGGGAGAAAAAATCAAGCTGGCAAAACGCCTTCTGACTCAGGAGGATCTGCAGATCAGCGAAATTGCCTTTCGGACAGGATACCCCAGCTTTGCGCACTTTTCCAGACAGTTTAAAAAGTATACGGGGGTATCGCCCACGGAATACCGAAATCAAAATCGACAGTAGGAGCGCGGACGCTTCGGAATGGAGGTAACAATGGAATGGATGTACAAGCAGCCGGTGCAAATCCTTTTTGGCAGCGGGAAAATCAAAGAGCTCGGAGCGCTTGCGGCACAGCTGGGCTGCAGAAGAGGGCTGCTGGTCTGCGATAAGTATTTTGCGGAAAATGGGCTGGCGGAAAGCATCGTTAAGGACAGTGGGGGAAGCCTTTGGGGCATTTTTTCTGATTTGTCCTCCAATCCCGACGTGGAGGAGGTGGATCAATGCGCCAAAACGCTAAGGGAGGGCGGCTGTGATTTTGTGGCGGCTCTGGGCGGCGGCAGCGCTATGGACTGCGCCAAGGCGGCTTCTGTGACGGCGCCTGCGGGCGGCTCCGTGAGGCGGTTTTTCGCAGGAGAGGAGCCGCTGCCCGGGGAGCATCTGCCCCTGATTGCCATTCCCACAACGGCGGGGACGGGGAGCGAGGTGACCTGTGTGTCTGTCCTTTCTGATCACAAGGAGGGAAGCAAGTCGCCTATAGTATCGGACAGTTTGTATCCGGTCTATGCTCTCATTGATCCGCAGCTGACCTATTCTGTGCCGGCCAGAGTCACCGCGTGCACGGGAATCGATGTGCTTTCTCATGCGCTGGAGGGATATTGGAGCAAGGGACACCAGCCTATCTGTGATGCCTGTGCGGTGTATGCCATAAAGCTTGTGTTCCGGTATCTATATCGTGCCTGGCAGGAGCCCCGGGATACTGAAGCAAGGGAAAAGATGGCAGAGGCATCGGTGATTGCGGGACTTTCCTTTACGCTGCCAAAAACCACAGCCCCTCATGCCTGCTCCTTTCCGCTGACTAATCTTTACCAGATTCCTCACGGGGAGGCCTGCGGTCTTACGCTGGATTATTTTCTCCGGCTGAATGCTGCTTCGGAGACGGATGGAAGGCTTGCCGGACTGGCGGGGGAGCTTGGCTTTGCTTCGACCGGGGAAATGGCGGATTACATTTACGAAATGAAGGCAAAGATGGGCCTGCGGACGGACTTAAAGGATTTGAACCTTACAAAAGAACAGGTAAAGGAGCTTGTACGTCTGAGCCATCATCCCAACCTGTTTAACAATCCTGTACCCGTCACGGATGATATGCTTTTTGAGCTGTATGGGACTATGAATTCCTGTTCATTTGTGCTAAAATAGACACAGAGAGAATGGATGAAAATCTGTGAAAGACGAATGAGGAAAGGACGGAAACCATGAAACAGAGTGTAAAGGATTATGTGATTGAGAAGGTAAACGAACTGATCAATGCCCCCACCTGCTGCGCAGAGGCAAAGATAGCAGCCCAGAACTGGCTTGATGCCCTTGGAACGGACAGGGAGGCTGAGCAGACAAAAAGCCTGATTGCAGAATTGGAGCAGGATATTGTCACTGTTGACGGATTGATTGCTTTCTCCGCTTCGGAGGCGGGTGCAAAAGTATTCGGCGCAGAAAAGGCAAAAGAGGTGAATGCCCACGCACAGGAAATCAAGGCGGCCGGAGCAAAATATTGCGATTGTCCTGCCTGCGCGGTGGTGGCGGCAATCTTAGAAGAAAAGAAGAATTTATTGACAGACATAGAGTAAAGTACTATAATGACTGGCAGGCAAGGGCGCTTTGAAGGTTTCAAGGCGCCTATATTTATGCCGCCTCTTCGCGGCCAGACTTGTAAATAAGGAATAACATTAGAGGAATCATATTATGAAAAAACCAATTATTGCGCTGTTGCCGTTGTATGACAGCGAAAAAGAATCCTACTGGATGCTTCCAGGATATATGAAGGGAATTGAAAAAGCGGGAGGTATTCCTGTTATGCTGCCTCTTTGCACAAACACTGAAATATTAGATACGCTGGCGGATCAATACGACGGCTTTCTGTTCACCGGGGGACAGGATGTTTCCCCTGGGCTTTATAAGGCAGAAAAATCCGCTCTTTGCGGTGAAATATGTAAAGAAAGGGATCAGATGGAAAAATATCTGCTGGAGAGAGTGCTTCATTTGGACAAGCCCATTTTGGGAATCTGCCGGGGCATACAGATTCTGAATGCGGTGCTTGGAGGAACCCTGTATCAGGATCTGCAGGCAGAGCACCCGTCGAAGATTACACATCGGCAAAAACCCCCTTATGATAAGCCAATCCACAGTGTGAGGCTGGAGCCGGATTCGCCCCTTTGCCTTTTGCTGCAAAAGCCGACTCTGGGAGTCAACAGCTGCCACCACCAGGCGATCAAGGAGCTTTCCTCTGCACTGACGCCAATGGCATATTCCGAGGACGGTCTGACAGAGGCGGTTTATAAGGCGGATGCCCGCTTCGTGTGGGCGGTACAATGGCACCCTGAATTTTCCTACGAAAGTGATGAAAACAGTCTTGCAATCTTCCGGGAATTTATCAAAAGAGCGGCAGAGGGAACCGTCTGAATCAGCCAGACGGACTCCCTCTGCTGCTTTTAAGCTTCCGTTGCCGTTTTCTTGACCACAAGAAGAGCCTTGGAAACGGGAGGCAGAGAAATGACGATGACAGTCAGCACCGCCTCCGCCAGTATGTAGGAATAATTATAAATGACGGGGTAGAGCGCGGCCAGAGACTGTGGGAAATTTTCGGGCATATAATCCATCCAGTACAGATATCCCCCTAGGGTGTGGAAGGCGCCTCTTGCCAGAACGCCTAAAAGATATCCCTTTACAAGACCGTTTTTGGATTTCCAGAAGATCCCGGCCAGCCCAAGGGCTCCAAAGGCCAGAATGTAATCGCAGCACACCTGGAAAAAGCTTAAGACGTAAGGCTCCTGAAGAAACTGCAGGATACCGTAGGCCAGCCCGGTCATAATCCCGGCCTTGACGCCGTACCAGTTTCCGATCAGACAGATGAAGAGCATGCTGAACAGGGTGACGGAGCCCCCAAAGGGCAGCTTAAAAGGCCTCAGGTAAGAGGTGACAAAGGCGAGGGCCATGGAAACGGCGCAGAAGATCAGCTGCTTAGTGGACAGCTTTTTGCCGGAAGCCGTTTTGCTGTGAAGCAGCCCGGCGGCAAGCACCAAAACCACGGCTGCGAGAATGGACAGGGCATAGCCCAGGGCGGTGAGACCGCCGTCTTGTGTGACAATAGACATAAAAAATCCTCCTTTGTGTTCGCAAGGAGGGACATCATCAGACCTGTGTGCCACCACACATAGGCATAGCTGCAGATGTGTGGCTGCGCGAGTCTTTTTTGCTTCCTTCCGCCGGTATTATCCGGTTCAAGTAGTGAGGGTTAGAATCCTGCGGGATTCAGTCTCAGCGATGTGCTCCCCTAGCGGTTATTTTGTTATTTATTTCGGAGTTAACTATAACACCCTGATGAAAGGGTGTCAAGTCAGAAAGAACTCTCCTGTGGTGGTCTTTCTTCAGAAGAGTCTATATAATAGTTTTCACAGAATTCCGATCAAAAAGGATAGGATCGATTTTCTGGTGCTTATGCAGGCTTTTCTGCTTGCTTTGGAGGCCGCTTATGAGTGTCTCAGCTGTCAGCCTGCCTAACAGATCAATAGGATGGCCTATGGTGGTAATTCCCAATAGATTGGCCCATGAAGCATCGTCATACTGGATTAAACTGATGTCCTCTGGTATCTGCATTTTAAGATGGCGTAAAGCCTTGATTGTATTAACGCCGACGATATCGCTGATGCTGATGATGGCAGTGGGCTTTGAGGACAGTATTTTTGTGACGATTCTGTCTTTTATAAACTCCAGATTGTCAAGAAGCAGGATATTTTGGGGATTCAGTGGAATGTTGTAATCCAGAAAAGCCTGCTTGTATCCTGAAATACGTTCCTGAAAGACAAGGTTGTTAAAGCCAATCAGCACAATATTCCTGTGTCCGCTGTGAATCAGGCGCTGCGTGGCCAGATAGGTGCCATGAAAATCATTGACGATAATGGAGTCAAATTCGTCATACAATTTGGCAAACAGCTGGAGCGGGTAGATATCCTGGTTTTGCAGCTGAGTGAGCAGATTCTGCTTTATTTCCTGATTTACGATATCGGGACTGAAAATAAGGCCTGATATCGGAAAAAACAAAAAGTCGCGCACTTTTTCATGAATGGAATCCTGATCCGGCCTGCTGAAGCTGATTAACAGCTTATAAGATGCTTGGTTAAGAGTGCTTTCGATGGAGTAAATTAAGTTGCTGAAAAAAGGATTCTGCACATCGTTAATAATATATCCGATATTATAATTCTCAGTGGACTTTAAATTGCTTGCGTAATAATTGGGGACATACCCCAATGTGCTGATGGCCTCATTAATGATCTGTAGCTTTTTGGGGGAAACGGATTCGGGTGAACGCAGTGCCCTTGATATAGTAGATTTTGATATATTAGTATAATTTGCTAAATCGTTAATTGTTATTCTTCCCATAGTCT
>NZ_CEWDFQ010000002.1:0-28418 GCF_982438285.1 Acetatifactor sp.
CTACCACAAGGATGAAAACGGAAAGCTTTTGGAGCCTATGGAGCTTGCCTACATTGACGTACCCAATGAATACTCCGGCGCCGTCATTGAAAAGCTGGGACAGCGAAAGGGTGAGCTCCGCAATATGGGTACGCTCTCCGGAAGCTACTATCCCCGCCTGGAGTTTTCCATTCCCGCCAGAGGACTCATCGGCTATCGGGGCGAGTTTATGACCGATACCAAGGGAAATGGTATTTTAAACACTGTTTTTGACGGCTACGGCCCCTACAAGGGAGATATCCAGTACCGCAAGTTAGGTTCTCTGATCGCTTTCGAGGCCGGGGAGGCCATCACCTACGGTCTTTACAACGCCCAGGAGCGGGGTACCCTCTTTATCGGACCGGGAGAAAAGGTTTACGCAGGCATGGTGGTGGGACAGACCGGCCGCAGTGAGGACATCGAGCTGAATGTATGTAAGAAAAAGCAGCTGACAAATACCCGCTCCTCCAGCGCAGACGAAGCCCTGCGCCTGACGCCCCCTAAAATTTTGTCCCTGGAGCAGGCCCTTGATTTTATCGATACGGACGAGCTTTTGGAGGTAACCCCCGAAAGCCTGCGCATCCGCAAAAAAATCCTGGACCCCACCCTTAGAAAACGGGCGGCCATGAGCAGAAAATAAACACTTAAAGATCCCTGTAATTTCCAGTTCAGAACATACGTTTTAGTGCTATACTATAAAAGGAACGTATGTTTGACTGGAACGGCAGGTGATTTTTTTTGGTAAAAAAACGCGTCTATTTATGTATCGATTTCAAATCCTTTTATGCTTCCGTAGAATGTGTGGAACGGGGGCTGGATCCTCTCTCCGCGCTTCTTGTGGTGGCGGACCCAGAGCGTGGCCGGGGAACCATTTGTCTTGCAGTGTCCTGTGCCTTAAAAGGGCTGGGAGTCAAAAACCGCTGCCGGATATTTCAGATTCCCTCCCACATCCCGTATGTTACAGCAGTCCCCAGGATGAAGCGCTACATTGATTATTCCGCAGAAATTTACGGTCTCTATCTAAAATATATCGCCAGTGAGGACATTCACGTATACTCCGTGGACGAGGCTTTTTTGGACATTACAGATTATCTTTCCCTCTATCAAGCCTCTCCGGAAGACCTGGCCCGCCAAATCATGCAGGACATCCTTAGGCACACCGGCATTCCCTCCGCCGCAGGCATTGGCACAAACCTCTATCTGGCCAAAACCGCGCTGGACCTTCTGGCCAAGCATTCCCCTGAAAATCTGGCCCGCCTGGATGAGGAGAGCTACCAAAAAATCCTCTGGCGCCACCAGCCTCTTTCAGACTTCTGGCGGATTGGAAAGAGTATGGAGGCAAGGCTGAACCAAATAGGGCTTTTCACCATGGAGGATATCGCAAAGTCCCAGGAGGCCCCTCTATATCACGCCTTTGGACGGGATGCGGAGCTTTTGATCGACCACGCCTTCGGACGGGAGCCCGTAACCATTGCCCACATAAAAAACTATCTTCCCAAAAGCCGCTCTCTAAGCAGCAGCCAAATGCTTCCCCGAAACTACACCTATGAGGAGGGGATGCTGATTTTAAAGGAAATGGTGGACAGCCTGTGTCTGGAGCTGGCAGCACAGGGGCTCTGCGCCAGGTCTTTGTCCCTTACGGTGGACTATTCCTGGCACTGGGGGCCAAAGCCCTCCACAGCTGCCGTCCCTCTCCCCGTTTCCGCCAATTCCTACCGCTGCATACTGCCCCACGCGCTGATCTGTTATGAGCGGATTACAGATAAAAACGCCCCCATCCGAAAGCTTAGTCTCTCCTTCGGCAATCTTTCCCAGGAGACCTTCCGGCAGTATGAGCTGTTTACCTCTCCCAGGGAGCAGGACAGAGACCGCAGACTGCAGCAGGCCGTTTGGGACATCAGACAGCGCTTTGGTCCAAACGCCTTGCTGCGGGGAATGGATCTTATGGAGGCAGCCACCGCAAGAGAACGCAATCTGCAGATCGGAGGACACAAAAGTGGCGAATAAACCCAAAAGCAAAATGTCTCTTTCAGAAAGAGCCAAGCAGTTCCTTCCTTTTGCCGCGCTAAAGGGTCTGCCGGAGGCCCTTGCGGAAAAGGAGCGGCAGGCACAAGAGGAAAACATCAATATTCCCTGGAGACCTCCTTTAGGCCGTACCGCTTCTGAAACTCCTTTAAATCCTTCTGGTCTTTGATCAGCATGACCTCCTGGAATTTTCCAGTATGAATATCCCGAAAGCCTGCAACCTGTTCTCCCGTACAGATACTGCATTTGATCACAGGCTTCTGTGTCTGGGCGTCATAGGATGGCAGGCTTTTCTTTTTACCAAACATAAACTTATCCTCCTTTGCTATGATACTTATCGGAAGAGGATGTGCGGAAATTAACTCAATGCTCCAGCATATTCTCTATAAAAATACCGTAGCCTCTGGTGCTGTCCTGTACCAGCACATGGGTCACCGCGCCGATAAACTTCCCATTCTGGATAATAGGCGCACCGCTCATGCCCTGTACAATGCCTCCGGTGATCTGGATCAGTTCAGGATCAGTGACCTTTAGCTCAATTCCCCGATTGATGTTGTCGTGGTCTAAATGAACTGCCGTAATTTCAATGTCGTAATATCTGGTGGTGCCGTCCACCGTACAGAGAATCTGAGCATAGCCCTCTTCAATTTCCTGCTTTAATCCAATGGGCAGGGGCTCCTGGGACGCAAGTGCAAGGGCCCTTTCATTGCATTTCCCGAAAATTCCCTGCCTGCTGTTTGAAGTGATGTCCCCCAGCACTCTGTCGTCTGCATAGACGATCATCCCTGTCATTTCCCCCGGATTTCCATTGGTTCCCTTCCGTATGGACACAATTTCCGTCTGATAGAGAGTGCCGTCATCCATGTCCATCAGCGTGCTGGTGTCAACGTCATTGATGCCATGTCCCAGCGCGCCAAAATTTCCCTGACTATCAATGTAAGTCATGGTGCCCACGCCCTGGGCATTGTCCCGCACCCAGACCCCAATCTTATAATCTCCGCTCTGGCTGCGCACCGGCTTTACCTTTACCTCCATGACCTCCCCGTCTCTCTCCACGGCAAGAATCACCTCTTTTCCCCCACTGTCCTCAATACGCTTGATAAAATCGTCTTTTTCCGTCACCGTCTCCCCATTTACCTTTTGAATATAATCACCGGATTTCAAAATATATTTGCATGGGGAATAATTTACACCGTCCTCGCCAACAAATTCTCCGGCACCTACCACCAAAATTCCGTCTGTCTTTACGTAAATCCCGATGGGAACCCCCACCGGTATCAGCTCCTGTGCCTCTATGACCTGTATGCCCACCTGCTTAAAGGGCAGAAAGCCAAAGAGCTTCACCTGCATCAAATATTCTTGTATGCCTCCCGTCTTTACAGTGACAGATTGATTCAAGTCTATGGTCACCGCGCCCTGAGGGATATTGCTCTCCCCCTGGCCGCTGACGCTTACGATATCCCCCTTGGCCGGAATGCCAAGGTCTAAGGTTTCCTCCTGTCCGGCCCTGATATGCAGAACAGAGGGAATACTGCTGTCCACGTAATAATAGCAAAGCCCGAAAAGAGCCATACAGCTAAGTGTCAATGCCGCGCACAGGCATCGCCTGTATATCCGGTAACGCCTTATCTTGCGTTTCCAGTCCTGCAGCAGCACAACCATATCCTCTCCCGCCTGTTTTTTGACTCTTTCGCTTTCACTGACCCAAAATTTCATTTATCGTATACTCCCATCTGCTGTTTGCACGTATTCAAACATATTATGTGATTGTTTTAAAATTTTACTTACAAAAGAAAGGGGTATTTTTTTGAAAATATTGGATGTGGCAAAAAGACATGTTATAATAAATCAGTCTGTGAAAGCAAAGTAAAAATGCGTTGATTGAAAAAGAAAGCGCAGAAATGAGGTACCTATGAAAAAATTTTTATATACAAACAGCATCCGTCTTTTGTACACATTGGTTCTCTTTGCCGGAGCCAATCTGTATCTTCTTTCAGAGCTTATTTCTTCTCCCCTTATGAAGGCTGTGCCCTTTTTATTTGTTTTTATCCTTGTATTCCCTGTTTTTTATCAGAATCTGCCAAAGACCCGCAGGCTGCGGTTCTGCGCAAAGGGAAGCGAGCTTTTGATTCTCTTTCTCACCTCCACAGTGCTTTCTATTGTGTTTTTTGTGACAGGCGCACTGGGACGGCTCCCCCTTCCCCCCGTGTGGGAGGCTCCAAAGTCATGGCTTATCAACTCTCTTGTGGCCATTTTGGCCGAGGCGCTGATTTTCTGGGTGGGCATGATCGAGGTATATCTGTCCTCCACACAGCTTGGCATCCGCCTCCGCGTCATAGGCCTCATCTGCGGACTGATTCCTATTGTCAATCTTGTCGTACTGGGCTTTATCATCGACGCAGCTTCCAAAGAGGCTGATTTTGAAAACAAAAAAATACTGTGCAACAGAGAGCGGAAGGAAAAGACCGTCTGTGCCACCAAATATCCTATTTTGATGGTGCATGGAGTGTTTTTCCGGGATTTCCGCTACTTAAACTATTGGGGACGTATTCCAAAGGAGCTTCAGGAAAACGGCGCAGTGATTTTCTATGGACAGCATCAGTCCGCAGCCTCCGTTGCAGACAGCGGCAGAGAAATTGCGGACAGGATTCTGGAGATTGTATCGCAGACTGGCTGCGAAAAGGTGAATCTCATCGCCCATTCCAAGGGCGGCTTAGACTGCAGGCAGGCCCTTACGCTGCCCGGCATCGCCTCCCTGGTGGCCTCTCTGACCACCATAAACACCCCTCACAGAGGCTGTGAATTCGCAGATTATCTCCTTGGAAAGATTCCGGAAAAGCAAAAAAACATGGTGGCGGCAGCCTACAATGCCGCTTTAAAAAAGCTGGGTGATCCCAGACCAGATTTTCTGGCCGCTGTAAATAATCTCACCAGCGCCTTTTGTGCCGATTTCAACCAAAAAACGCCTGATGCTCCAGGCGTTTTCTACCAAAGTGTGGGTTCTAAGCTGAATGTGGCCAGAGGGGGACGGTTCCCTCTAAATTTCACCTATCACCTCTGCCGCTATTTCGAGGGAAGCAACGATGGACTTGTCAGCGAAAAATCCTTCGTATGGGGCCAGTCCTACCAATGTCTGACCGTAAAGGGAACCCGCGGCATTTCCCACGGAGACATGATTGACCTCAACCGGGAAAATCTCCCGGAATTCGACGTGCGGGAATTTTATGTGCAGCTTGTAAGTGCACTAAAGCAGAAAGGCTTTTAATTTTTGTGAGCAAGGGCCTGGGCCCGCATTTCCCTTGCATTAGAAAGCGCAGCTTCGGTCAGCGTATCTCCCCCTAAAAGCCTGGCAAGCTCTGAAAGCCCTTCCTCCTCGTCCAATTTGCGGATGTCCGTAATGGTGTTATCCTCCACGCTGCTTTTCTCAATCACAAAATGAGTATCCGCCATAGCCGCAATCTGGGGGAGGTGGGTGATGCAGATCACCTGATGTCCGTGGGCTACGGTGTCTAACTGCTCCGAAACCCTCCATGCGGTCTTTCCGCTGATGCCCGCGTCAATCTCGTCAAAGATCAGGGTATCAATGTCATCCTTTCCCGCCAGCACCGTTTTTATGGCCAGCATAATCCGGGACAGCTCGCCGCCGCTTGCCACCTGGTTTAAGGGCTTCAGGCTCTCTCCCGGGTTTGTGGAGATCAAAAAGGATACCTCGTCTCCTCCCTGCGGAGTAATCTGCTTTGCAGGCTCCACCAATATCTCAAACTGAACCGTCAAAAAATTCAGGTTTACCAAAGCCTCCCTTAACTGCTCCTGCAGAAGAAGGGCATTTTTTTTGCGAAGCTTTGTCAGCCGCCCGCAGGCCTTTTGCAAAACTTCCCTGGCCTGTGCAAACTCCTTTTCAAGCTGCGCCTTATATGCGTCATAATCAGAGAGCTTTTCCAAAAGCTCTTTTCTGGAGTCCCCATAGGAAAGCACCTCCTCTATGGAAGCGCCATATTTTCCCTTTAAACGGTTCAAAGTATTTAACCTCTCCTCCGTCCTCTGGAAATCCTCCTGATCAAATTCACTGTCATCTATATACTCCGACACATCCCGGTTGTAATCCGCCAAAAGACTGTCAATCTCCTCCAGCTGCCGCTCCAGCTCCTCCAGCCTGGGATCATAGGAGGATACGCTCCTTAAAGCCCGGAGAGCCCGGCTTAGGCTGCTGCCCGCCCCGCTCTCGGACTCATTGCAGGTATACTGATAGCTTTCCGCAAGATTTTCCGCAATCTTTTTACTGTTTATCATGCGGCGGTACTCCTGCTCCAAAGCTTCGTCCTCGCCGGGAACCAGTCTTGCCTCCTCTATCTCCTTAAGCTCAAATTCTGCAAGCGTCTGCTCCCTCCTTCTGGTCTCCTCGTCCATGGATTCCTCATCCAGCCTTTTTTGCAGCGTATGACACAGGCTGTAGGCTTCTTTCGTCTCTTTTGCCAGCACGTCAAACTCCGCTCCGCAGAAGGCATCCAGAATTTCCATATGCTTTTTTTTGTTCAGCAGTGACTGATGCTCATGCTGTCCGTGAATGTCGATCAAAAGCTCCGCAAGCTCTTTGACCTGCCTGGCCGTCACCGTTTCCCCGTTGATCCTGCAGACGCTTTTTCCCACCTGCATCCTGCGGCTGATCACCACGCTTCCATCCTCCGAAGGCTCCAAATCCATTTCCCGCAGTTTCTCCTGCACCCTTTCATCCCCGGAAAAAATAAGCTCCACCAGAGCGCTTTGAGCGCCCTTCCTGAGCATTTCCTTCTCAAACTTGCCTCCCAGGGCCAAATTTACAGAACCCATCAAAAGGGATTTTCCCGCGCCGGTCTCTCCCGTCAGGATATTCAGGCCCCGGCCGAATTCCACTTCCGTTTCCTCCATCAGCGCAAGATTTTTCACGTGTAAACTCTGCAGCATACCAATCTCTCCTTATGTACCTTCTCCGATGATACATAACACCCTGTTTATGATGCTGTGGGTAAAAGGGGGTTCGACCATAAGTGGTTGGAAGCGTTTGCTCTCTGCAGGAGTCTTAGCTGTTCTTGGAGTTGGCAAATTTGCGTTGTGAGAAAAAAATCCGCATGTTTGAGCGAAGCGAGTTCGGATTTTTTGGAACGAAATTAGCAAATTTGCCAATTCCTAGTGCAGCTTGACTCCAAAGTCGCAAACGATTCCAACTATTTATGGTCGAAATCCTCTTTACCCCCAGCATCATTTTACCTATCTATCATAGCATGTATTTTGTCCATCAGCGTTCTGGTCTCCTCCACCGTGCGCACAGCCACCATTATGGTGTCGTCCCCCGCGATACACCCCACAATCTCAGGGAATTTCATGGCGTCAACCGCTGCAGCCACCGCCATTGCCATGCCTGATACGGTCTTTACCACAAGAATATTCTGGGCCATGTCCATGGACACAAAGCCGTCCTTGAGCACTCTGATATACTTATCTCCAAGATGGCTGTCCTCCTGCTTTAAGACCACATATTTCTGCTTCCCGTTCCCGGAAGGAACCTTAGACAGCTTCAATTCTCTGATATCCCTGGAAACAGTGGCCTGTGTCACAGAAAAGCCCGCCTCCTTTAAATAGCCCGCAAGCTCCTCCTGGGTCTCAATATCGTGTTTTTCGATCAGCTCTATAATTTTTCGGTGACGAATTTTCTTCATTTGTCCGGCCCCTCCTGTTTTAATTTTCGCTCATCTTTTTATGCAGCACCTCAAGAAAGCTCACCTGGTTTAACTGAATAAACTCCGTTATCTTCTCGGATTTTACAATGCGGATATGATCCCCCGTGCATAGCGGTATCACATGGCTTCCGTCAAAGTTTGCCTCCACCGTCTGCATACGCCCGTCTCTTCCCTCTGGTATCTCAATCTCAATCACATCATCCGGGGACAGGATAATACTTCTCTGGTTCAAAGTATGGGGACAGATAGGCGTCAGCATAATCAGCTTTGCCCTGGGCTCTACTAAGGGCCCCCCTGCAGAGAGATTATAGCCCGTGGAGCCTGTGGGCGTGGTCACAATCATGCCGTCCGCGTTATAATTGTTCAAAAACTGGCCGTTTACATAAATGTTGAATTTTATGATCTGCAGGGAGCCGCTTCTGGATATGACAATGTCATTTAACGCCCAGCCCTCGTCCTTTCTTTTGTCCTGAAAGCAGACCTTGCCGTTTAACATCATACGGCTTTCCTGCTCATAATCCCCCCGGATGAGCCTCTCTAAGGCCTCCTCCAGATTTCCAGGCTCAATTTCCGTCATGTAGCCCAGAGTCCCCAGATTTACGCCGATAATAGGGATGAGAAGCTTTTTGGTCTCTCGGGCCGCCTGCAGCACGGTGCCGTCTCCTCCCAGCACGATCATGCAGTCCACTCCCGGCGGAATGTCCGGCGCTTCCTCACAGTCCTTTTCATAGCGGTTTTTATATTCCGGCTCCCGTATCAGCACAGTAACCCTCTGGCCCTTCTGCTGAAGATAGGACCGGATGCGCTCCGTGGCCGCCAGATTTTTGTCCTTGTGTCTATTGGTATAAATCAGAAAATGCTTCATATGGCCCCCTACAGCTGATGTGAATTTTTAACCGTTTCCTGAATGATTTTCTGCCATTCCTCCTTCTGTGACAATCCGGTCTTTGATGCCTGAATCTGCTCCAGGCGCATCTGCGCCTCTTTCTCGCCAAGCTCTCTTATCTCCTCCGGGGGCTCCTTTTCCTTGCACAAAAGCAGCAGATATTCGATGTTTCCCTCCGGTCCCTTGATAGGGGAATAATCAAGCCCCCTTACGGCAAAGCCAATACTGTCCGCAAAATCCACGATTTTCTCAATAACCTCCCTGTGGACCTTCGGCTCCCTGACCACGCCGTTTTTGCCTACCTTCTCCCTGCCTGCCTCAAACTGGGGCTTGATCAGACACACCATCTGCCCTCCCGCCTTCAGCAGATTTCTGGCAGGAATCAAAATTTTGGTCAGGGAAATAAAGGACACATCCACACTGGCAAAGTCCAGCTCATCCATGATATCCTCTGGCAGAACATAACGGAAATTGGTCTGCTCCATGCAGACCACCCTTTCGTCGTTGCGCAGCTTCCAGTCAAGCTGTCCATGTCCCACATCCACTGCATACACCTTTGCCGCTTCGTTCTGCAGCATACAGTCTGTGAATCCTCCCGTGGAGGCGCCGATATCCATACACACCATTCCCGTCAGGGAAAGCTGCCATTTTTCCATGGCCTTTTCCAGCTTAAGGCCTCCCCTGCTCACATATTTCTGGGCCTTTCCCCGCACCTCCAGCCGTATTTTACTCTCGTCAAAGGCGCTTCCCGCCTTGTCCTCTCTCTGTCCGTCCACATACACATTTCCGGACATAATGACAGCCTTCGCCTTTTCTCTTGAAGGTGCATATCCCTGATTGACCAGAATCACATCCAAACGTTCCTTCATGGGTTTTCTCCTGCAAGCTTTCTCTCAATTCGCTCTACAATGGTCTGTGGGTCTATGCCTACTGCCTGCTTAAGCACCTCCACATTCCCATGCTCCACATAAGCGTCCGGGATACTGATATTCAGATACAAATTGTTTTTCCCATTTCGATTCATGCAATCCAGTATCTTCTCTCCATATCCCCCACAGGCCACATTCTCCTCCAGGGAAACAATGAGTTTATGATCCCTGCAGGCCTCCAGCAGGGCAGGCTCATCTATGGGCTTTATGAAACGGCCGTTAATCAGGCTGGCCTGATAGCCCTTTGCCTTTAACAGCTCTCTCACCCGCTCTCCCGTCTTTACCATGCTGCCCACTGCAAACAGAGCAATCCCGCTCTCCTTGTAAATCCATTCCGCCTTTCCGTATTCTATGGGCGCGCGGAATTCTTTCAGACCCGCATAAGCCGTGCCCCTGGGATAGCGTATGGCTATGGGAAGCTCAAGCTGCAGGGCAAATTTCAGCATGTCGGACAGCTCCCACTTGTTTTTTGGCGCGCAGATGTGCATATTGGGGATTCCAGACAGATAGGTATAATCAAAAATACCCTGATGGGTCTCCCCATCGCTGCCCACCAGCCCCGCCCTGTCAATGGCGAAAATCACCGGCAGATTCTGAATACAGACGTCATGAAGAATCTGGTCATAAGCCCTTTGCAGAAAGGATGAATAAACCGCCACAATAGGCCTTAAGCCTCCCGCCGCAAGTCCTGCGGCAAAGGTCACCGCATGCTCCTCGGCAATTCCCACGTCAAAAAATCGCTGGGGGTACATATTCCGAAACCGCTTCAGTCCTGTCCCGTCGGGCATGGCCGCGGTGATGGCCACTATTCTCTGATCCCGCTGTCCCAGCTTACACATAACAGTGGAAAACACATCCGTGTAATTAGCTTCGTTTCTGGGGTGGGAGGGAATGCCTGTCTCAATGTCAAAGGGCTCCGCCCCGTGAAATCTGGCGGGATGCCTCTCCGCCGGTGCGTATCCCTTCCCCTTCTGGGTGATGGCGTGAATCATTACAGCCCCCTTCACCCTTTTTGCCTCCTGTATCACCCGCACCAGTCCATCTATGTCGTGCCCATCCACCGGGCCCAGATAAGTGACCCCCATATCCTCAAACAGCATGCCCGGGATCACCAGCTGCTTGAAGCTGCTCTTGGCACGGCGCAGCCTGTTTACCATATTATCCCCTGTGCGTGTGCCCTTTAAGGCGTTGTAAATGCCCTCCTTCAGGTCCAGATAGCTGGATGCCGTGCGGATATTATTCAGATATTTTGATACACCGCCTACGTTTTCGGAGATGGACATATTATTGTCGTTCAGAATAATGATGAAATTGGTCTCCAGCTTGGCCGCATTGTTCAATGCCTCATAGGCCATTCCTCCTGTCAGGGAGCCGTCTCCGATCACCGATACAATGGTGCTTTTTTCTCCCTTGATGTCCCTGGCCTTCACAAGGCCCAGCCCGGCCGAGATAGAGGTGGAGCTGTGCCCCGTGTCAAAGGCATCGCATATGCTTTCTTTTCTTTTAGGGAAACCGCTCATGCCGTGAAACTGACGCAGACCGTCAAATCCGTCCTTGCGGCCGGTGAGAATTTTGTGGGTGTAGGACTGATGTCCTACATCCCAGATAATTTTATCCTCAGGGAGGTTCAGCGCCAGATGCAGGGCCATGGTAAGCTCCACAGCACCCAGATTAGAACCCAGATGCCCTCCGGTGACGCTGATCTTTTCGATCAGAAAGCTTCTGATCTCCTGGGCCAGAGCGCCGTAATCCTCTCTGTTTATCTTTTTGATGTCATTCACATTCTCTATCTTTTCAAGCAGCATAGCGTTCAACCTCTGTCGTTACTGTACTTTATTTGCGGCGGTGGATCAAATGCCGGATCAGCTGTTCCAGAAATTCATGATCTCCCGGCAGCTTTTCCAGAATGTCTGCCGCCTCCCCGGAAAGCCTTTCCACGTCCGCGCCGGCTTTCTCAAGCCCCCATACCGTCACATAGGTCTGCTTATTGTTTTGTGCATCGCTTCCTGCCATCTTGCCAAGCTCTCTGCTGTCCCCGGTGACGTCCAGAATATCATCCTGTATCTGGAAGGCAATGCCAATGTTCCAGGCGCATTGCTCCACAGCCTGCACCTGCTCCCTTGATGCTCCCGCCAGAATGGCTCCTGTCATCATAGACGCCTGAATCAGCGCAGCCGTCTTGTTCTCATGTATAAACATAAGATGTTCCCTGCTTAAGGGTTCCTTTATCTCTTCCGCCTCAATATCCGCCGTCTGGCCGCCGATCATGCCATATATGCCCGCCTTTTGTCCAATCACCTTAAGGGCTCTCAGCACTGCCCGCAGCCTGTCGGAATCCGGCGCTTCTTTCTTCTCTGTCTCCCAGTCATCCCCAATGGACTTGAGCGCCGTCTCAAAGGCATAATTGAGCAGCCCGTCTCCCGCTAAAATTCCCATGCCTTCCCCATAAACAGCCCATGTGGTTTTGCGCCCTCTGCGGTACTTATCATTGTCCATGGCAGGAAGATCGTCATGCACCAGGGAATAGGTATGTATCATCTCAATGGCAGCCATAAAGGGCTCTATCAGGCTGTCCTCTTTCCCCCCAAAAAGCCCATAAGTCTCCTGCATCAAAAGAGGTCTCAAACGCTTCCCCCCTGCCATCAGGCTGTAATTCATGGCCTGGGCTGCCGTTTTTGCATACCCTTCTTCCCTGGGAAGATACTTTGTAAGGATTTTCTCAATTTCCGCTGTCTTTTCCTGTAAAAGCACTTCAAATTTTTGTTCTTCCATGTCCCTATAGCTCCTCCAGCTGTCCCTGTCCGCTCAGCTTCAAAACCTTTTTTTCCACTCCGTCAATCTGATCATTGCATTCCTTTAAGAGAGCCATCCCCCTGCTGTAAGCCTCGAAGGCTTCCTCCAAAGAAATATCCTCCCGCTCCAGCTGTGCAATGGTTTCCTGAAGCATTTCAAAATTTTCCTCCAGTCCCGGTCTTTCCTGCTGCTTTTCCTCTTCCCTGTTCATCTGTTTTCTTCCTTTCCGGTCACCTGGGCGCAGATTACGCCGTCCCTTACATGAATCCGTAAAGCCTCCCCCGGCTCCACCTGTGAGACAGAACGGATATTGTTTCCCTTTAAATCCGCCACAAAAGAAAATCCGCTGTTTAGCTTCTCCAGAGGAGACAGCCCCTTCATTCTCTCAGTATATAAAGCCAGCTCATTCCTTTTATTCTTAAGTATCCCCTGGATTCTCTCCTGCAGACGCTCCTCCAGATTCATGCAAAGAGTTCTTTTTTCCCGAATACGGCCAAAGGGACTTCCCATTTTCAAAAGCTTTTCCAAATGCTGCACCCGCTGTCTTTGTGCCCGCAGCCTCTGGTCCATCAATCCGTTGAGCTTATCCGCAAAACCGGAAATGGTCTGAAGAATCTCCCGGATATCCGCAACCGCAAGCTCTGCGGCGGCGGAGGGGGTTGGCGCTCTTAAGTCCGCCACATAATCAATGATGGTGGTGTCCGTCTCATGCCCCACTGCGGAAATAATCGGGATGGAGCAGTCAAAGACAGCCTGGGCTACCTGGCGTTCATTGAAGGCCCACAGGTCCTCTATGGAGCCTCCTCCTCTGCCCACAATCATCACATCCACTCCCTGACGCTCCAGGGCCTGTATTCCCCGGACAATACTCTCCGGCGCAGCCTCTCCCTGGACAATGGCTGGGTAAAGAATGATCTGCACATAGGGGTTTCGTCTGGAGGCAATCTGGATGATATCCCGCACTGCGGCTCCCGTGTCTGCAGTGACCACGCCCAGAGTTTTAATGTATTTGGGAATGGGTCTTTTATACTCCGGGGCAAACATTCCAAGCTCCATAAGCTCCCGCTTCAGGCGCTCAAACTTCTCATACAAAAGGCCGGAGCCATCCAGTATGATCTCCTTTGCGTAAAGCTGGTATTTACCATCCCGCTCATAGACGTCAACGGTACCCCCCACAACCACCTGCTGTCCCTGTTCCAGACGAAAAGAAAGGCCCGAACGGTTCCCGGCAAACATAACACAGTTTATGGTACCCTTAGGGTCCTTTAATGTAAAATAAATATGTCCAGAGGAATGATACTTGCAGTTGCTGACCTCTCCCTTCACAAAGAGTGACTGCAGAAGATAATCCTGCGTGAACATATTTTTGATGTAGGCATTCAGTTGTCCGACGGTATAAACACTACGAATTTTCCTCACCTGTCTTTACCAGCTTCGCCAGTATGGCGTTTACAAATCTTCCGGATGTTTCCTGACCATATTTCTTGGCAATTTCCACCGCCTCATTGATGGCCACGCCATTTGGAATATCCTCGTCAAAAAGAATCTCATAGGCTGCAATACGCAGCACCGTAAGCTCCACCTTGCCTATACGCTTCGTATCCCAGCCCTCTGTCTTTTCTCCTATGATCCGGTCCAGCTCAGACAGCTTTTCCTGAATCCTTTCATACCTTTCAGTAACATAAGAAGCGTCCTTATCAAGGACTATCGCCTCGTTATCCTCCAGAAACAGCTTCACCTGCTCCGGCATTTCCTCCCGCGCATGAAACTCTTCGCGGAATAACAGCAGAAAAACCTGTTCCCTCTGTTCGTGTCGTCCCATCTGCTTATCCTGTCCTTGTCCTGCTTCTATTTTACTTTCACACCGGCAATGCGGATATTCACATCACTGCAGGTAAGCCCCGTCATATTTTCAATGGCAGCCTTCACCTTCTGCTGCACCTGCTGGCAGGTGGCGGGAATATTGTAGCCATATTCCATGGTGACTGCCAGATCCACCGTCACATTCCCCTCTAACACGTCCACCTTTACGCCCTTTGTAAGGTTCTTTACCCCCACCTTGCTCATAAGCTCGTTGGTGATATTGCCGGCCATGGCGTTCACGCCCTCCACCTCAGTGGCTGCCAGGGAAGCAATCATAGCTACCACGTCATCGGCAATCTGAACCTGTCCTATATTTTCATCAGACTTCAGCAAAACGGCATTTTTATCTATTTCTCTTTCCATACAAGCTTCCTCCTGTATCATTCTATAATGTATAAGTATACCACACTCACTGCTCATTTGTCACCCAAAATGTCAGGGACAGCTGTTTCTCATTGTGGGCATAGGCAATGGTGCCGCTTTCGCTGGACAGATAATCAAATATCTCCTGCCCTTCTATCAGCGCAGACAAAATCTCCTGAAAGCATGCACTGTCCGAGCACTTCACCGTCACATCGGTCTTTCCCTGGCTGGCCGCCCGGTCAAACAGGGCTTTCATCTGCTCTCTGTCATAGGAGGTAAACAGCGCTCCCTCCCTGACATAATAGTTGGCCTCCACAGCCGTGCATTCCGGCATAGGCACCACACCTCCCAGGGTGTGGGTACGCAGAAGCTCCCTGGTGGTAACGCACAGATAGTCGTAATTGATATCCGGCATATACGCATCCTCCACGCCCTCCGGGCTCTCCAGCCGGTAGGAGGCGTCTCCCCAGGTGGCGTCCACATAATAATAGCTCCCATCCACCTTCACCAGATTCCAGGCATGTCCTTCGCCCGTATCCACCGTTCCCATCACCAGCGTACACTCCACGCCCAGCCTGTTGAGCAGATACTGCGTGGCCTTGGCGTAACCCTGGCACACAGACAAATGGTTTACAAATACCGAATAAATATTCTGATTGTCCACGGAATTCAGGTCATAGTCCGTATTCCTGATCAAGGTCTCATAAACATACTTCACCTTTTCATATTCAGAGGCCTGTGCCGCGATTCCCGAAAGATAAACCGCCGCCCCCGCCTCGATTGCTTCCCTTCTTGCCAGGGCAGACTGGCTGTCCATGCTGTAGGTGCCGGAAAAATCAATGGCTAACAGACTGCCGCCCCTTTCATACTTCGTATAGGTATAGCCTTCCACATAAAAAAGCTCCGGATGATCTATAAGCACACACTGAAAAATCTGGTCGATGCAGGTCTCGTCCAGTCCGGCCTCAATCCCCTCCTGGGACAGGCGCACGGTTTCTTCCATGGCTCCCAGACTTTTTTCTATGTCCCGATACCACTGTTTCTGAGCATCCGTCAGACTATCAAAGGCAAAATGAGACACGAAAGAGGCTCCCTCCCACAAAAAGGAGACAGTCTCCTCCCCGCTCTCGCCAGACGCCTGTGTCTCTCCTGGCGGCTGTGCATCCGCCTCCTCCTGCTTTGGAACGGCTGTCTGCGGATTTTCCAAAGCAGCTTCCAGGGATGCCGTTTCCCCGGCCCTCCCTTCCCCAAAAAGCTCACTCTCTGCGCACCCTGTCCACAAAAGGACAAGCAGGAAAAGCAAAAGTACAAATCGGCCCGTCAATGCTCCCTTTTTCATGCAAAAACTCCATGTCAATCTTAGTTGCGGCTGAATTCCGACAGAATTAATCCCTTATTGCGGTCCAGGGTCATGCCCACGCTCCAGGAATTGACAAACAAAAGAAGCGGATTTCCCTTCATATCCTTCACCTTCTTCATGTCGGAGGTTCCCGTCAGCTTGGAGATGTCTATCTCGTCCTTGTTTTCAATCCAGCGGATATGCTCATAGGGCAGGTTTTCCAGACGAATCTCCACATTGTATTCGTTTTTCAGCCGATACTGCAGCACGTCAAACTGCAAAACGCCTACCACTCCCACAATAATCTCCTCAAATCCCGTATTAAATTCCTGGAAAATCTGGATGGCGCCCTCCTGGGCAATCTGCTCTATTCCCTTTACAAACTGCTTGCGCTTCATGGTATCCAGCTGCCGCACTCTGGCGAAATGCTCCGGCGCAAAGGTAGGGATTCCCTCATACCGGAAATTCTCCTTGGGCATACATATGGTATCCCCTATAGAGAATACTCCCGGATCAAACACGCCGATGATATCTCCAGCGTAAGCCTCAGACAGAATTTTTCGTTCGTCAGCCATGATCTGCTGGGGCTGGGAAAGCCGCATAATTTTCCCGCCCTGCACATGGCGCACCTCCATCTGGGCGTCAAATTTGCCGGAGCAGATGCGCAAAAAGGCAATCCTGTCCCGGTGGGCCTTGTTCATATTGGCCTGAATCTTAAATACAAAGGCGCTGAAATCATGCTCCGCCGGGTCAATCAGCCCGATATCCGCCTTTCTGGGCAAGGGGGTGGTGGTCATTTTCAGAAAATGCTGCAAAAAAATTTCCACACCAAAATTGGTTAACGCCGAGCCAAAGCACACCGGGGTGAGATCCCCGCTTCTGACCTGCTCCAAATCAAAGGGAGCGCTGGCGCCGTCCAAAAGCTCAATTTCTTCCAAAAGCTTGTCCGCCGCCTCATCTCCGATCATCTGTCGCAGCTTTTCCTCATTTTCCACGGGAATCTCCGTGGCCGTGCCTTCCTTCGTCCCCTTTTCCGTATCCGAATAGGAAATCACACACTTTTTCTCCCTGTCGTACACGCCCTTGAAGGCCTTTCCGGAACCGATAGGCCAGTTTACCGGACAGGTGGCAATGCCCAGCTCCTTTTCAATGTCATCCAAGAGCTCAAAGGTATCATTTGCATCTCTGTCCATCTTATTGATAAAGGTAAAAATGGGTATCTTTCTCATGACACAGACCTTAAACAGCTTTCTGGTCTGAGCCTCCACTCCTTTGGAGGCATCGATCACCATAACCGCAGAGTCCGCCGCCATCAGGGTCCGGTAGGTATCCTCCGAGAAATCCTGGTGTCCCGGCGTATCCAGAATATTAATGCAGTAGCCGTCGTATTCAAACTGCAGCACCGAAGAGGTGACGGAAATTCCCCTCTCCTTTTCAATCTGCATCCAGTCCGACACCGCATGTCTTGCAGTGGCCTTTCCCTTCACGCTTCCAGCCAGGTTGATAGCTCCGCCGTAAAGGAGAAATTTCTCCGTAAGGGTAGTTTTGCCCGCATCCGGATGGGAAATAATGGCAAAGGTGCGGCGGCGGTTAATTTCTTCTGTATAATCACTCACTTTCGTGTCCTCCATGTAACTCATTCTGCAGCATGCCTGTCCCGGCAAACTGCGGCGCAATCGAAAAATATTGTAACACAGTTGCCCCTATATCTGCAAAGGTTTTCCGCGTCCCCAGATTCCCCGGCTTCACTCCCTTTCCATACATCAGAAAAGGCGTGTACTCCCTGGTATGGTCTGTGGTCTTTGTATAAGCAGGATCGCAGCCATGATCCGCCGTCAGCATCAGAATATCCTCTTCTCTCATTTTCCCCATAAGTTCAGGCAGCCTTTGGTCAAAATAGGAAAGAGCCTTTGCATAGCCGTCCACATCTCTTCTGTGTCCGTACAGCATGTCATAATCCACCAGATTCACAAAGCATAAACCCTCAAAATCCTCCTCCAGGCATTCCAGCGTACGGGCAATCCCCTCCTCATTTCCCCCTGTGAAGATGGATCTGGTAATGCCCTTTCCTGCAAAAATATCATGTATCTTTCCCACAGCAATCACCTCTTTATTGCTGTCCTTGAGCTGATCCAGCATGGTAACCGAGGGCGGCAGGATAGAAAAGTCATGCCGCCCCCCTGTTCTCGTAAACGGACCGCCCTCCGGCCCTGTAAAGGGGCGGGCGATCACTCTTCCCACGCCGTGCTCTCCCGTAAGAATCCTCCTTGCAATGCGGCAGTACTCATACAGCTGCTCCACAGGGACAATCTGTTCGTGGGCCGCAATCTGGAACACACTGTCCGCAGAGGTATAAACGATCAAATCTCCCGTCCTCATATGCTCGTCCCCGTACCTCTGTATGACCTCCGTGCCGGAATAGGGCAGGTTGCACAGCACCCCTCTGCCCGTTTCTTTTTGGAAAGGGTCAAGCACCTCCCGGGGGAAGCCCTTCGGATACACAGGCAGCGGCTTAGGGGAGTAGATTCCCGCAATCTCCCAGTGCCCTATGGTAGTATCCTTTCCCTTGGAGGCCTCCGTCATCCGCGCATAGGCCCCCTTAGGAACGCCTTGTCTTTCCCCCGCCGCCACACCGTCAATATGGAAAAGTCCCAGTTCTCCCATGTTTGGCATATGAAAATACGGGCTTTTGGATACGCTTCTTAAGGTATTCACATCCACGTCCCCATAAGAAGCCGCATCCTCCATGGCCCCGATCCCAAAGCTGTCCAATACAATCAAAAAAACTCTCTTCATGTAATTTTGTCCTTTCGTCTCTCTTCCCCCGGGCCCTGACAGGGCCCTTTTCGCTCAGTATAACACAACTTTATGTATTTTACACGCTTTTTACTGGACAACCGTGCTGATCACAATATTTTCTGCGGCAATATCTGTTTTTCTTTTTACGATATCCTCGATCTGCGCTCTCTGGGCGTCAGTGAGCTCTGCGGCGTTTACCACCACATCTACGGCATCGCCATTGATACTCACCACCACGTCGGTAAAGCCCTTGGCCTCCAGCAGTATCTCTGCCGCCGCCTCTTTCTCGGCCACCTCTGTCATCTCCACCATACTATTTACAGCATCCTGCTTCTGTTCATCACTTAAGGCAGTGCTGTTGATAATCTCCAATAACGTCTCCTTGTTTTTGGCCCTGGTCTGTTCCTTTAAAAGCTTCGCCTCCGAAAGGACGGTAACTCCGGCTCCTGAGGTAAACACTGCCTCCCCCGGTACCTCCCCCTCCTCAGGAGCGGCCTCGGCCACCTCCATATCCGTATCCAGGTAGTCCTCGGCGATCACATCCGACTCGGAATCCAGACTTTCTATTTCCGTTACCTCTGAGGACAAAATATCCTCCTCTGACAAGTCAAGCAGTCCATCTGTCAAGGCTGCCTCCTCCACACCCTCCGCCGTGTAGTTTTCGGTGATCACTCCTGTGGAATCTACGGCGCTTGCGTCGCCTGCATCCGCAGCCTGATCCTCCACGGTCAGATATTCCTCTTCAAGATTGGTTCCCGCAAACTGTAAATACCCTGCAATCGCTATCATGATGGCAAGTGCGGTGATCATAAGCTGATTCTTCTTAATTAAGTTTTTCACGGTACTCTCCCTTTTCTCAACTTTACTACTTTATTGTATGACCTGTCATAAGGATATATGCTACCTGTCGCTTTCCATTTTCACCACCTTCACCTTATGAGCCTCAATGTCAAATAATGCCTGCACGATCTCCGTAACGCTTTTGTCTATGGTTCCGGTCCCAGCCCCCTGGGCCACCACAACCACTCCTTCCACCTTTGGCAGAAGGGTTTTTACCACATAAGGCTCGCTGTCACCGTCCTGGGTTTTGTACACAGTGCTCTCTGAGCTTTCCATCTGGTTTAAAATACGGCTTCCCCCCTGGGAATCCTCCTCATTGGTGCTGGAGCGGCTCACAGGAGTATCCTTTTCCACTACCAGCTCCTCGGAGGATTTTAATGTGATCATCACCTTCACCTTTCCTACGCCGGAAACGCCGGAAAGAGTCTCCTCAAGCCTTTTTTCCAGATATGCACAATAGTCCTCTCTGGTGTTTTGGGCTTCCTCCAGGAATTCCTGTCCCGGCGAAGCCTCGTTCTCCGCCCTTTCCTCCTGGGTCAGGGTATTCTCTCCACCGATTTGGGGCTGACTGTCATAAGTCCCACTCTCTTCCCCGTCTTTGGTAGGAAGGGCAATGATAAACAGCAAAACCCCCGAAAGAATCAATATGATAAGATTATCCCTCTGAAACCACTTATGGATTCCCTTTTTCTCCATCCATTGTTTCCATGTCTCTTTCCTGTCCCTGCGCATCTTTCATTCATCCTCCCCGCCCGACTGTATGCGTATCTCCTCCACCGGCTCCACATAAATGGAATCTGAGGAATGCTCCTGTCCGCCTTCCGACTCTTTTTGCATCTCTCCGGTCTGATCATTGGCCTGCTGCTCCTTTATGCTTTCTCTCACCTCCTCTAATGTCATCTGCTCCAAAATCCTTTGGGACTGATCAGCCTGGTCTAAGGCCTCGTCCATGCTCTTTTGCAGGTCGATCTCAAACTCCTGCACACGCATCAGAAACGCCTCTGAACCGCCTCCAAACAAAAGCCTGCTCACCGGCAGAAAAATCTGGATCAAAAGCAGCACGCCCACCAGCAGTTTTAAATATTTCTCATAGGAGGCGTTTGGCCTGAAATGTACAATACTCTGGGCGCAAATCATAAATATTCCCATCTGGCAGATTGCCTTAAAAAACTCCGACTGCATATCAAAATCCCCTGTTGGTGGCCGTTGCCACAATGGATAAGGTGACCAGAAACAGCAAAAGGGCTGTGCCCGCAGTCCGGAACAGCAGCATACCTGCATCCCCAGTTCTATTGGCGCAGGCCGTGATCCGTTTATCGCTCACAAGCCCCATAAAAGCCGCCGCACCTTTCAGCAGACAAGCTATGCAGAAAATCTTTAAAAGGGGCGCTGCGCATAAAAGAAGCAGCAGAATCAGCAGTGCAATACCAATGGTGTTTTTGATGACCACCGCCGAGCCTGCCACAAGCTCCACTACTCCATCCGCCGCGTTTCCTATACCGGGGATGGCAGAGATCACCTTTTGCAGTGTAGAGGCCTTTACCGAATCAATCACTGGTGTGATCACCGCCTGAAAGACACTGATGCCTGTGACAACCCCAAGGGCTGCCTTTAGCACCCAGCCGATTCCCTTTTCCAGAAGCTCAATGAGAAGGTTCAGCTTTTCCTCCATCCAGATTCCGTTGATCACCGACAGCATGGCGTGGCTGTACACAAAGGGTATTACAGCCCCCGTCAGAATATTTTCCACCCCGTATATGATCAGCAAAAGCAGCTGATAATACGCCCCCACTGTGGTACTTCCCGTAGACACCCCAACAGCGATCAGATAGGTGGGCACCAAAAGCTTGATAAACAAGACGATATTTTCAATGGTTTCCACCGCGGTCTGTGCTGCCTGGGAAAAGCATTTCAAAAGAATGGCAGAAAAAAGCAGATACATAAAGTAAAAAGCCATATCTGCAATCTGATGCCTGTCAAACACCTCCACAAAATGAGCCATCAGGGCCGACACAATCCCCAGCACCAAAAGCCAGACAAAAATATTCTTCATGCCTGTAAACTGTCCTGCGATACCGGCAATGCTGCCTTGCAGCAGCTTAGAAAATGCTCCCAGAATATCCCCCGTCATAATCTCACTCATCAGATCGGAGAGGGAAATGGAGCTTTCGGGAAAAAGCGTACGCATTCCCTCCTGCAGTTTGTCCAGGCCGTAATCCTCCCATATGCTTTCCAGCTCAATCATGCTTCTCCTCATTTCTGCGCTGCCTTCTGCCCATCCTGATTTTGTGGCGTCAGCGCAGCCACAAATCTGCCCGCAGGCCGGCTATCCTGCAAAGCTCTGAATCTGTTCAATCACTGCAAAAAGAATGGGAAGTCCTGCGAACATAACGGACAGCTTCCCCAAAATCTCTATTTGATCTGCAATGGCCCCATAGCCTGCGTCCTTGCAGATGCCGGAGCTGAATTCACAGATATAGGTAATGCCCACCACCTTAAGCAGGATAGCCAGATAGCTCTGGGCCCCGCCCAGATATTTCTGAATCAGTCCAAGCTGGTTCACCACAGCCTCCACCTGGCGCAGCACATAAGAAAAGATTAAAATTCCTAAGGCAAATCCGATGTAAATGCCGTATTCCGGCTTCTGCCCTTTAAACTGCACCGCCAAAAGGACTCCTGCCACTCCCAAAAATCCAACCTTGATAATTTCCTCCATCCCATTCCCCTTTCTGCCTATAGGGAAAACAACGACTGTATCGTCTGAAACAGATCATAGATATATGGCACAATCCATGTCAGCACCAGAATCAAACCGGCCAGGCTGACCAAAAAAGCATGCTCCTCCCGCCCGCTGTGCTTTAATACCTGACTCAATATAGTGACCAGTATGCCTACCGCCGCAATTTTAAAAATCAGACTTACTCCCATAATTCCTCGCATTCCGCCCATGCACAGCTTTTTCTATAACAAGACGATTACCAAAAGCAGGCCGCTCATGGCCCCAAGTCCCACCGCCAGCCTGCATTTCTCCTCATTTTCCCTCTCCACCCGCTCTATGGCCCCCGCAAGCAGCTCTCTGCTCATTTCCATAGTCCTAAGCTGCATGCCTTCATCGGCATAGCTGCTTTTAGAGATAAATTGCAGAAAATTCTCCCCATCCTCCTTTTTTACGGGCAAAGCCGCAAGACACTCTCCCATATGTCTGCAAAACACCTCCGAAAATCCCGCTCCAGTGTTTTCCTGCATTTCCTCAAAAACATCCCGGAAAGCTTTGGCATAGGGCTCCCCAAGCCGGGCGGCCAAATGCAGACAGCACTCCGGAAGGGTTGACTTTCCATATCGGATTTCACTCATAAAAAGCTCCAGAATTCCTTCCAGTTCCCGCAGTGTCTGCAGACGGCTGATAAACTGCTGGCGGTACCAAAGTCCCAAGCCCAGGCTGCCGGAAATAATCATGACCGCCCCCAAAATCCGAAGCATAGGCTTCCTCCCTTCCGTAAACTCGTTTAATCACACAACGCCCCTTTTCCTTTCCCAAAACGGGAAAGCAGTCGAAAAGCCGATCCTCAAATATTCTTTGCAGGCCTTGTTTTTTTTGAATATCCCACAGGTCCTCCCCGTGTACTGTGGCCAGTATCCTGCTGCCGCAGGAGGCTGCCAGGTGCAATGCCTCCATATCCTCTCTGCCGCCCAGCTCATCTACCGCAATCACTCTGGGAGACATGGAACGCAGAAGCAGCATCATTCCCAGCGCTTTGGGACAGGCGTCCAGCACATCCGTACGGCAGCCCACATCATTTTGCGGGCTGCCCAGATAGGACCCCGCAATTTCGCTGCGCTCGTCCACTACGCCCACACACATTCCCCCGGCGCAGGCATTCCCATCCGATATCTGCCGGATCAAATCCCGAAGCAGCGTCGTCTTGCCGCAGCCCGGAGGAGAAATAATCAAAACATTTTTAAGTCGGCCTTTTTCGTATACCAAGGGAAGAAGCTCATCTGCAGCCCCCTTGATTTCGTGGGAAATTCTGATATTCATATACGAGACATGCTTTATGGTTTTTACACTGCCGTCTCCCGAAAGTACCACCTGCCCCGCAATTCCCACTCTGTGCCCGCCATTTACTGTGATAAAGCCCTGTCTCAGCTCATCCTCAAAGGCATACAGGGAGTCGTGGCAGATATGCTGTAAAAGCATCTGAAGCTCCTTTGCCGTCACAAGACTTCCCTGTGCCTGCTTGTCCGTAAAACGGCCCTCCTGATCCAGATACCATTCCCGGCCTTCCATCATAATCAAGATCGGCCTTCCGGCTCTTAAGCGGATTTCCTGAATCCTTTTTTCCTCTGCTGCCGCCTGCTGCCAAAAGCTTCTTTTCTCCAGCGGAAACATCTGCAACAGTGTTCCGGTCATCTGCTCCTCCTTCCCAGCTCACAGCTTTTCCCTTTTCACAATATATGAAGCCCTGTCCAAGATATTCCTTCTTTTTGGCTGGATTCTGATTTTAAGATTCCGATTTGTTTTCATAATACGCCACATAAAAAAAGCCTGCGCTGCCAGCTGGCACACAGGCTTTTTGATGATAATGTGAAAGATACCGGCTTCACCAGCCGTAGAAATAGGATGCCGTCGCACCGCCGTCAATAAGAAAATCAGCTCCGGTAATAAAAGCACCCTTCTCACTCATAAGAAGCTCAGCCACATTGGCTACCTCATCAGCAGTGCCGGGGCGGCCCGCCGGACACTTGGCAAACATGTTTTTATAAAAATCCCCCCGGGGGCCGTTAAACTCATCCAGCGCCAAAGGCGTAACAATGATACCCGGAGAAATGGAATTCACCCGGGCGCCTTTTTCGCCCCACTTTACCGATTCTGCCATGACCCGCTTCTCGTTGCAGCGTTTGGCCATCTGATAGGCGTGAAGCGTATCGCGGATGTTCCTGGGCTGCAGGATATCCAGCTTCAGCAGCTCTTCAGTGGGCGTACAGGCCAGCTGCTCATCCTCCTCTGGTGTCAAAGCCGGCATCCGGTGGCCAGACTGGCTGGAAATGGTCACTCCCACGCCGCCGGGAGCGATAACCCTTCCCACTTCCTCCAGCAATACTGCCGTACCGTACAGGTCTACCTGCAAAATAGTTTCAATAGACGCCTGGCTGGGAGAAACACCGGCAGCATTCACCAGCATAGTGATGGATCCATGCTTTCTTGCCTCTTCGATCATTGCCTTAATGGACTCCCTGGAGGAAATGTCCATCTCCATGGCTACAGTATCAAATCCCGCTTCATTCATCGTGTTGGAAATCGCTTGTGCATTTTCCGGCCTTTTGTCCCCAATAACAATCTTTTTTCCGTATCCCATCCGGCGGGCAATCGCCATGCCAATCTGTCCGGCACCGGTCAGAATCATAACATTTTTCATACAAATAACTCCTTTCCTGCATCCTGACTTCTATTTTAGGCAGACCGGAAAAAACATCAATTTCCGTTTTGGGGATTTCTGATTAGTATATCTTATGCGAAAACAATTTCATTCCTCCGGATATGCAAAAACATTCCGGCTTTTTTCCCACCAGGGCAGAAAGCTTTTTGTTCCTTCCCTTACTGCCTGGCAGACCTCCTGTATTGTGATGTCCTTTTTCCTTAAGAGAGAAGAGCCAAACATCAAGTCCACAGTAAATTCACCCTTCTCATGACGGGGAGGAGTAAATGCAAAATTTTCTCCTCCCAGCTTTTTTGCAGTCAATACCATTTTGATTCCCAGCTCTACCGGTCTTACCTTGTATCTGTCAACCACATGAACCTGGACGCCATGACAAAGCTGGCCCGTATATTTTCCAAACATGGGAATAAAGCTGACAGGGCGGAACCGTACCCCCGGACATTCCTGCTGCTCCAAGGTCTCAGCAAATGTATGGGCGGACATCCATGGAGCTCCAATCAGTTCAAAAGGCCTTGTTGTCCCCCTCCCCTCTGAGAGCGTAGTTCCCTCAAACAGGCAGGTTCCGTTATAAAGCAGCGCCCCATCAGGACTTGCCAGGTTCGGGCTTGGATTAATCCACATAAGCCCTGTGTCCTCCCAATACATACTCCGTCTCCAACCCTTCAAAGGCACTACCAGAAGCTCTGCGCCAATGTGAAATCTTTCATTGATATGCCAGGCCAGTTCTCCTATGGTGAGAGAATATCTCTGGGGAAAATCATACATTCCGATAAAAGAAGTGCAGTCCGGCTCCATCACCGTTCCCTCTACGGCCATACCCCCAATCATATTCGGACGGTCCAGCACCACAAATGGAATCCCCTTCTTTCTGCAGGCAATCATCGCATTGGTCATGGAATACAGATAGGTATAATACCTGGAGCCCACATCCTGAATGTCAAATACCATCATGTCAATGGCTTCCAAATCTTCCTGGGACGGCATCCTTTTGTCCCCGTAAACACTGTATACCGGTATTCCTGTCTTCTCATCCTCATAAGAAGTAATTGACATTCCATCCTGTCTGTCTCCCCGTATTCCATGCTCTGGCGCGTACAGCGCGCATAAATGGTAATCTCGAAACAGTTTATCCGCCGTCGCTGTCAAATCCCGCAAAACCCCGGAAGGATTGGTTAAAAGTCCCAGCCTTCTGCCGTGAAATATCTCCTCATATTCATCAATACGGTCAGCTCCGCACAATACCATACTCTTCATTTTCCTCTCCATTTCGAAACGCAGCACATAAAGCCGTTTTCGCCTATCAGAAATCTGTAATCCTTCTGCATACGGCTTTCGCAAACTGTTCCCGTACCATAAAGGTCTGTGCCCGCACAAAGCCGCTTTCACAGCCCCGGCAGATGCTTAACGCATCATAATATTCCAAATAACGATAGTCCGTACTGTGCGTAACAAACCAATGCTTCCCCACCTCCCGGTACCACAGCTCATATCCCTTGGTAATGTCAACATACAAATAGGGGTGATAATCTTTGGAATCCTCCCAGTTCTCAGTAAAGTAAAGCTTCGGACAGGCATGCGCCGGAAGCTCCCGCTCAAAGCCGGCATTCCCGGCATAATAACGGGCCTCCTGGACAATTTTGCTTGTATTGGCGTGGTCCTTATGGACGCTCTCCTTCCAGTGAGTGATGATAACATCAGGCTTGTAGCTGCGAATCAAATCGCATACCCTCCAGACAGTTTCCTCATCATGGCGCAGAAGCCCGTCTGGAATATCAAATACCACTGCTTCTCCCCCCAAAGCCTTTGCGAATCGCTCTGCCTCCCGAAGCTTTTGCCTGCGATAATCTTCTACCGTCATAGAAGGGGGATTTCCTTTCTCCCCAGCCGTCAGCGCTGCGGTTACAATGGTATCGCCCTCTAAGGCATGGGAGGCCAAAACACCTCCGCAGGTCAATTCCATATCTCCTATATGCGCCCCTATTGCTAAAATAACTGCCATTCTTCTATATCTCCTTTTCCATTACAGCAAATCTGCAGCTTACCACAAATCCCACGGATTCGTATAACTTCAGAGCCGGATTGCCTTCATCGGTAAACAGGGTACTATACTCAGCTCCAATTTGAGAAAACTGTTCCATAAGCCTGTAAAACAGCACTGTGGCAATACCCCTTCTCTCATATTCTGGATGTGTGGCGATTCCGTTAAACCAGCCCCGCCCATTCTCTTCCTTGTCAATGGGACCAGCAAACCCTACGATTCTTCCCCCATCCTCTGCAATCAAAACAGGAAGCGGCTTCGGTTTTTTGTTGTTTTCCCGGATTGTCTCTCTCCATACTTCCCCATGGAGGGCATCAAAAAGCGCTTCAAAGCCATAATGAACGTCCGGCTGATACAGCTGTATCCTGATTCCCTCCTCCGCCAGCTTCTCCTGCTTCCGTACCACCCTTTCTATCACGGAAAAATTGTAAAGCGGACGATACATTCCATCCTCAACCGCCCTGGTCTGATACCCATTTTTTTGAAACATATAAAAGCCCGGGCTGTCCAGCTTTACCCCTGGCGCGTTGTTATGCTGTGCATTGGAGCTGCCCGGAATCTGCCAGGTGAGGGCCATGGGATTGCGGTAAGTAATAGCTGCCTTCTTTTTGCCAGAGGCTGCAAATCGTCTTTCCAATTCTTTCAGAAGACTTGTTCCGATTCCCTCCCTGCGTCTGTTTGGCGCTACCAGAACCATCGTCACATAGCCTGGCGTATTCAAAGCATTTTCTCCCTGGAGATATTTTCTTTTTGTCATGCCTGCTGCAAATCCTATGACATGCCCTGTCTCATCCCGGGCGGTAATCATATAAGGTTCTGTCTCATGGACAGATTCCAAAAAAATTTTCTTAAATTTTTCTTCTGTAACAGGAGCATATACCATATCCTCACTGCCCGCGCACTGATTCCAAAGCTTCACTGTCCCGCCAAGGTCTGTTTCTTGAAACCCGGTAATTGTAACTTGCTCTTTCATTGTTTTTTCATTCCTTCTCTGTTTCCTCTTCCCAGTAATACCAAAGCGCCCCTTTTTCAACCCGTTCCTCTCCATCCGCCAATTTGGCATCCGGAAATCGCTTGAACCAGTCCGCAAAAAATGCTCCGGAAACCAATTCACATTTTTCCAAAATACTGCCGGAAACTGCCGTATAGGGAGCATTTAATCCCAATCTATCAGCAGCCTGGCTTCCCACCTGCGCCAGCTTCCTTCCCGCTTCCTGCAAAATCTTCCGGGCCTCTTCTTCCCCCTGCTTCCCATATTCTATGACAACCGGCGCCAGGGCAGCCAGCTGCGCTTTCGTAAGTCTGTGCAGACTGCCTGGTATCTGATAAGGAGAAGGACAGCCTAACTTTCCTATCAGCGCTTTCTCCATGGC
>NZ_CEWDFQ010000003.1:0-26646 GCF_982438285.1 Acetatifactor sp.
GCGCATAGGAGGGTACATCCATGTTTACTGTTCGTCCATATAAGGAAGAAGATGCTGCGGCCTGCGGGGATTGCTTCTACGAAGGATTCTTTTCATGCTCTGTGGATCAGAACGATAAAATACTTTTGCGTGACTACGCACAGATCCTGATTGAAAAATGCAATTTCACCTATGTTGCGGAAACGGAGGATCATCAGGTCGTAGGATTCATCTGTGGAAAATATGATAAGCGTTTCAGCAAGGCTCTGGCAGCTCAGTATGAGACAAAAAAGCACTATGGCCGTTGGTGTAAAATGTTCCTCAAGTTCTATCTGAAAAGATATAAATCTTGCAGAGGGCGCAGAAAAGTGTAATTTTTATGTATGTAAAAAGGGCTCTAAATGGGATCAAGAAAGAAAATACGAACAGCAATCAGAGCTGCAAAAACAGGGAGGGCCGGGAAAATGGAATATGTAACGGTTGCACAGAAGGGCTTCTATGGACTTTATCACGTCCCCATTAAGGATCATGATCATAAAAAGGCAGTCATTGTAGTAGGCGGCAGCGAGGGAAATGAAAACATCCCGATGAATGTAGGCGCTATGTTTGCCAGGTGCGGCATCGCCGCGTTAGGTATTTGTTACTGGAACGTAGACGGGCTGCCGAAAGAACTGGTTCGGGTGCCGATCGATCCATTTGAAAAAGCGATCCTGTGGCTGAAAAACAAAGGATATGAAAAGATTATCCTGTATGGCATTTCAAAAGGCGCTGAACTGGCTCTTCTTTGCGCTTCCCTTATGCCGGATATTTCCGGCGTTGTCGCACTTTCCCCGATGCACTGTATATGGGGAGGGATGCACGGGAATAAAGGCATGGCGTCGAAAACTTTTTCATCTGCCTCCGAATTCACATACAGGGGAAAAGATTTTCCGTGTATGACGGCGCATCTGAAATATGGGCCGTCAATCCGGAACCTCATCCTCCATCAGCAGATCGAGCTATCCTACATCTACGAGGAACCGCTGAAACATTTTGATGAGGATACAGCCATCCGTGTGGAGAACATCCGGGGAAACATTTTATTCATTTACGCAAAGGAAGATCTCATGTGGCCCAGTAAAGAGGCGGTGGCATATATGGTAAACCGCCTGGAAAAGCACCGGTTTGCTTTTCGAGTGGATGTCCTGGAATATGAAAAAGCAAGCCACATTCTTGTCCCTCTAAATCCGCCCAAGCTGAAAATGTTTAAAATTGAGAGGAAATATCCGGAAGACTGTCGGCATAGCCGTGAAGACGCTTTTCATAAAACGGTAAAATGGATATCGGAGGTGAAGTAAATCGAGTATTGTGAATATCCAGCGGGAAACCCCTTATGAGGTCTCCTGCTTTTTCTTTCCCCAAAACCAAAAGGATAGTTATAACCTATGAGTATACACTGCAAAACTTATTGAGACTTCTGCGTTTTAGGAGCAAGGCTTATAATATAGATAAGCTGAAAAGTCCAGCTGCCTATTTTTACAGGCCCGGCTGGACAGACTGAACTTACCGAAAGGAGACGCTCCCTATGAAGCGAATATTACCTGTTTTTCTCACAGCAGCGCTTTCTCTTGGACTGACTGCGTGCAGTGGGGAAAGAGACAGGCTTTCCCTCCAGGAGACCGAAGCTGCTTTCAACGAGTCGGACAATACCAATTCCGTGGAGCAAAACGAGTCTAATATTCTGATTGTCTATGTTCCCGCAAAGGACAGTACGGCTGTGGAAGAGGCTGCGGTTATCCTGAGAGATGCCCTGGGCGGCAGTCTGGAGGAGATTCCCCAGGAAACCGCTGTGGATACCAATGCTTACGAGTTTGTACTGCTTGGCTTCGAAGCGCAAAACAGCACTTTGCCGCAGGCCCTGCAGGCTTTTCTGGGAAACAGCGATTTGGGGGCCCGGACCATTTATCCTTTTGTGCTGGGAGAGGACAACGACCCAGCTGCTGTTTTCTCAGCCATTTCCCAGCTTCAGCCTGGCGCATTGCTGGGAGACAGTGCTCTGCTGTTTTCCGAAAATACACAGGAACAGGAAATGATTGACTGGGCGGAGGGTCTGGGGCTTTCTAATAATGCCCTGCTGCCGGAGACGGCAGATGGCAATACGGCAGCCACCGCCCAGGTAACGCCTCAAAAGCAGCAGGTTCTTTACCTTTGGGAGGAGGGCAATGCTCCCGCCGTAACCGAATATACCGTCAACAACAGGGGCTATTTTGACGATCCGGATTTCCGGCCCTATATCACCAGCTTTCCAGTGCCCCAGGGCACAAATATCAAGGGTGCGGTGCTCATCTGCCCCGGCGGCGCGTTTCAATTCCGCAGCGATCAGCCGGAGGGCATAGATGTGGCCGAGGCGCTGCGCGCACTGGGTTATCAGTGCTTTGTGGTAGACTACCGCCTGCGCCCCTATACTCAACAGGAGGGCGCCCTGGATTTGGCCCGGGCAGTGCGGTTTGTGCGGGCCCATGCTCAGGAATACGGTATTGACGAAAACGGCATCGTCGTAATGGGCTTTTCCGCAGGAGGAATCTTAAGCGGCGAAATGCTTTTAAATTTCGACGGCCAGGTGACCGGAGCGGCTCTGGACCCGGATTATGTGCCGGATTGGCTGGACGAGGTTTCCGCCGACGCGGCTGCCTGCGGCATGATTTATTCCTTCTATGGGCGGCTGAGCCTGGGAACCACCGACGTGGAGCTTCTCCGCGGCAGCAACCTGCCTCCTACCTTCTACTGTTACGGCACCCGCGACCCCTTCTACAGCCAATTTCTGGCAAATGCTGAGGCGGCCAGGCAGGCGGATGTATCCGTAACGGAGCTGGAGAATATGCCCCACGGCTTCGGAGCGGACGGAGGCTGGATTTCCGCGTATGATGACTGGCTCACAGAAATATTTGCCGACAGCAATATTGGAAAGGAGTAAGACAAAATGCAGACAAGAATTTTAGGAAAGGATCTGACCGTATCTGCCGTGGGTCTGGGCTGTATGGGATTTTCCCACGCCTATGGAGCGCCTACCGAGCAAAAGGAGGCCGTCAGACTGCTGCGCCGGGCGGCAGAAATGGGCTATACCTTTTTCGACACAGCGGAGGTATACGGCACTCCCGAGGATCCCCATATCAACGAATGCCTGGTGGGAGAAGCGCTGGCTCCTTATGGTGATCAGACCGTCATCTCCACCAAGTTCGGGCTGCGGTTTGATTTTGAAAGCGGAAAAGTCCCCCTCCCCCTGATTCCCGACTCAAGGCCTGAAACCATCCGAAAATCTGTGGAGGGTTCCCTTAAACGCCTGAACAGAGATCACATCGACCTGTACTTTCAGCACCGTATAGACCCTGGAGTTTCCCCGGAGGAGGTAGCAGGCGTGATGGCCGATCTCATAAAGGAAGGAAAAATCACCCATTGGGGGATTTCCGAAGCAAACGAGGAATACCTGCGCCGCGCCCACGCTGTCTGTCCTGTAACCGCAGTGCAGAACCGCTACTCTATGATGGCAAGGCATTATGAAACACTGTTTCCGGTTCTGGAAGAGCTGGGCGTAGGGCTGGTTGCCTTTTCTCCCATGGCCAACGGCTTTCTCACCGGAAGATACGGAAAAGGCGAACACTTTGACGCAAAATATGATTATCGTGCCTCCATGCCTCAGTTTACCGATGAGGCCGTGGACAAAAACCAGAGGCTCCTTTCTCTCCTAAATAGTATGGCAGAGGCAAAGAATGCCACTGCTGCTCAAATTTCCATGGCCTGGATGCTTTGCAAAAAGCCCTGGATCGTGCCTATTCCAGGCACCCGCAAAGAGGAACGGATGCAGGAAAACGCCGGGGCTGCAGATATAAAGCTTTCCCACGAGGAGGTAAAAGCTCTGGACGACGCCCTGGATACTATGGAAATGTCTGCGGTTTTCGGAGTCGCCGCAAAATAACCTTATAAGTCATAAAGCCAAAAGGCAAAGCTATAAAATAAAAAAGAAAGAAGAGGATAATTGTATGGAATTTGCAACCTTGAACAATGGAGTAAAAATGCCCATGGCAGGCATCGGCACCTTCCTGCTGACCCCAGACGAAGCGAAGGCCTCTGTTTTAAGCGCACTTCAGTGCGGCTATCGCCTGATCGACACCGCAAATGCTTATGTAAACGAGAAGGCCGTGGGACGCGCCATGAAAAAATCAGGTCTGAAGCGCGAGGAAATCTTTCTGGAGACCAAGCTTTGGCCCAGCTTTTACGAGCAGGCTGACGCCGTAGAAAAGACCTTGGAGCGTCTGGATACGGACTACATCGATCTGCTTCTCATCCACCAGCCCGCCGGAAATTATATGGCCGGGTACAGGTTGATGGAAAAGGCATACAAGGAGGGCAAGGTGAAGGCCATCGGCCTGTCCAACTTTACGGTGGAGCAGATTCAGGAAATCCTGGCCGCCTGCGAGGTAAAGCCCGCCGTGCTGCAGACCGAGGTGCATCCCTACTCCCAGGAAAAGGAGCTGAAGGAGTTTTTGGATCAAGAGGGCATCGTCATCCAGGCCTGGTACCCTCTGGGCCACGGCGATAAGGCTTTGATCGAGGAGCCGCTGTTTGGCCGGCTGGGAGAGAAATACGGCAAGAGCAACGCCCAGATCATCCTGCGCTGGCACATCCAGGACGGCAATATCGTGATCCCCGGTTCCAAAAATCCCACCCATATCAAGGACAATTTTGATTTGTTTGACTTCACACTCACCCAAGAGGAAATGGAAGAGATCGCAGCCATGGATCAGAAGAAACGCTACTACACCAGCACCCCTGAAATGCTGAAGGCATACGCGGAGATGGTGCCTGCGGTGGACGAGCAAAAATAAAGATAAAATATTCAATTTGGAGAGGAGCATTTTGCCATGCGCAAAAATTTCGGAACAAAATCCTGGTTTTATCCACTGCCGGTACTGATTATCGGCACCTACGGCGAGGACAGCACACCGGACGCCATGAACGCCGCCTGGGGCGGACTCTATGACGCGGATAAGGTAGTGCTCTGCTTAAGCTCGGGCCACAAGACCACTGAAAACATCAAGAAAAGAGGCGCTTTCACCATCAGCTTTGCGGACGCCGCCCATGTGATTCCTTCGGATTATGTGGGCATCGTCTCCGCCAATACGGAGCCGGGCAAGCTGGAAAAATCCGGCTTTCATCCGGTAAAAAGCCAGTTTGTGGACGCACCTCTCATAGAAGAGCTGCCTGTAGCCCTGGAATGCAGATTTTTAAAGGAAAATGAGGATGGAAATGTCATCGGCCAGATCGTCAACGTAAGCGCAGATGAGAGCGTTTTGGGACCGGACGGGAGTATTGATTTTACCAAATTCCGCCCTATCTCCTTTGAGCCCGCCCACAACGCCTACCATGTGCTGGGCGAAAAGGTGGGAAATGCCTTTCGGGATGGCGCTTCCCTTAGTTAGAATTAGGCGTTTGCGAAACTCGCAGACAAAGTCACGAACCTGGTCATAATAACCAAAAACGGGTTCCGAAGCAGTAGCTAGTCACTCTTATTTCGGTTATTACGCCCAGTTTCTGATACTAGGAATCGAGTTTCGCAATTACCTATTGGTTAAAATCATAGAAAGGAGATTTTCCATGATGGAAATGGAATATGTAACACTCAACAACGGAGTGTAGATGCCAAAGCTGGGCCACGGGGTATATCAGGTGTCCAACCAGGAATGTGAGCGCTGTGTGCTGGACGCCGTTTCTACAGGCTACCGTTCCATCGACACCGCTCAATCCTATGGAAACGAGGAAGCCGTGGGCAGCGCCGTTGAAAAGTGCAGTATCCCCAGACAACAGCTTTTCCTCACCACTAAAATATGGATTTCGTTTGCCGAGGGACGAAAGGATTTCTTCTCAAATCCCGTGCTCACTGAAATCGGCGCCAAATACGGCAAGTCCTCCGCCCAGACGGCCCTTCGCTTCCTTCTGCAGAGCGACGTAGTGGTGATTCCCAAATCTACTCACAAAGAGCGCATGGAGCAGAATCTGGATGTATTCGACTTTTCCTTAGAGGAAGAGGACATGGAGGCAATCCGGGCGCTGGATGAGGGCGAGAGCCTGTTCTTTAACCACTATGACCCCGCAACTGTAGAAATGCTGACCAATATGGGCAGAACCAGAAAGGTGTGACCACAAATGAAATCCTATCAGAAAAAACGCTTGGCATCCGGCTCTGCATCAGTTGCCGACTCCGGCTCTGCATCAACTGCCGGCTCCAATGTGGACTGGCGGGGCTTCCTTTGTTGGACTAAGCCGGATTGTCTCCCACCATAAATAGCCAGACAGCCCTCTACCTTCCTTCGTCCGCCTGCCCGGAAAGCACACGGACGGTTTCCGTTCTGCCCTGGTTCAAGGTAAAGGACGATGCAATTCCTTCCGTTAAGAGGATTTCATTCTCATCGGTGACCAGCAGCATCTCAAAGCCGCCGTTCTTCCGCCAGTATTCCTCCGCTTTTTCCGGTCCCATCACAAACAGAGCCGTAGAGAGCGCGTCGCACATTCTCCCCCGAGTCCCAATAATGGTAACGGACTGTAATCCGCTTTCCGCCGGATACCCTGTAGCAGGGTCTAAGATATGCCAGTAAATGTTCCCCTCATCATCCGTAAAATAATTCTCATACCCCCCGGAGGTCACTACCGCCGCATCGGTTACCTCCAGCACGCCTAAGGTGCCCTCCTCCCAGGGCGCACGGATTCCGATTCTCCAGGAGCTTCCGTCGGGCCTTGCGCCAATGGCCTGCACGTTTCCACCCAGACTGATCACTGCGGATTCCACCCCATGACGATTAAGCGCTTCCGCCACCAAATCTGCAGTATAGCCCTTTGCCACAGCACCCATATCCAGACACATTCCCTCGGGAACCGTCAGTTCCTCTCCCTCCAGCAAAATCCGGTCATAGCCAACTCTTCCAAGCAGCTCTTCTATCTCCTGGCTGGACGGAACCTGCTTGCTGTCCATGGTAAAGCCCCAGGCTGTAAGCACCGGATAGATAGTGGGCTCCAGGGCTCCGTCTGTTTTTTGTGCCATCTCCAGGGCAAAGGAAATCAGATCCGCCGTCTGGGGGCTTACCGTTACAGTACGTCCCTGGCTGTGGTTTACCTGATAAATCTCACTTCCCTCATCAGTGACGGACCAGAGCGACTCTGCATTTAAAACAACCGCTTCCGCTTCCTCCAGGGCCGCCTGAGCATTTTCCCCGTAGACAGTAAAGGTCATATAGGTATTCATGGCAAACAAAGAGCCATCCGCTTCCGTAAGCTGCGGCCTGAGGCTGCAGCCGCACAGAAGGGCGGACAGTATTACTCCAGCTAAAACAATGTTCCCTGGTCTCAAAAAGTTATGCTTCAAGAAATTTTCTCCCTTCCAGCAAAGACCGCCCAAAAGAAATTCTTCCAAAAAGGCAGTCTTTGCATGCAGCATTTTGTCAATAGAATACTACATTTCAAAATTTCTGTCTAACCTTTTCGCCGATTCATCCCTTTCTATTTCCGGTCTGCTATTCTTCAATATCCGCAAGTATAACTTCGCAGAAATCGGCCATAATAAAACCATCAAGAATATGTACAATCTTGATACCATATATTATAATAGTGTCAAGTTATGACAAGAGAGGTGATGTTATGACCGATTTAGATTCTTTGAAAAAACTTGTCAGAGAAAATGGCTATCTATATACAAAAGACGTAACCAGCGCGGGGATTCGCCGGGAACAGCTCAAAAAATATCTGGATGAAGGCAGTCTGATCCGGGAAAGCCGTGGAATCTATTCCTTTGCAGACAGTATCAATGACAAATTTGTATTGCTGCAGAGCAGATGTAAAAAAGGGATTTTCTCTTATGGAACAGCATTATATTTTCATGGCCTGTCTGACCGTTTTCCACAGATGGTTTCCATGACAGTGCCAAAGACCTATAATGTATTTTATCTAAAGGAAGAATTATTTTATGTAGAGTTCCACCGGATCAAACCGTCCTTATGGAGCATTGGAATGATGGAGATGATCTCACTGCAAGGCGGAAAAATCATGGTCTATGACAGAGAACGGTGTATCTGTGATATGATACGGAGCCGCAAACAGACAGACCCACAGGCTTTTAGCCAAGCGGTGAAAGGATATTTTGCTTCCAAAGAGCGTGACAACATCCGATTGATGGAATATGCCAGGAAATTTCACATTGAGGAAAAAGTGCAAGAGTATATGGAGATATTATGATGAAAACACCAGAACAGCTAAAAGGAGTCATCCGCAATGGATGCACAGAGTATACGAAAAGCGATCAGCGAAATTCTGGATCAGCCCGTGAATGACGAATACGAAAATTTCCGTGCTTCCATCCAAGCCACTTATGGGAAAATGAAAATACCTGTGAAGATTGACATAACAATCAGTGACGAAATTACACCAAAAGAAATCCAATTTTCTTGCCCATTCCTGTTTGATGGCCGCCGGGTAATGGTGAAAGCCTACACACAGGAAACCATACTGGCGGAAAAATACGAAACGATTATCCGAAGAAATGTAGGAAATACGCGGGCAAGAGATTTTTATGATTTACACCTTCTGTGCCGGCTATACCGGGAAAATGCAGACTGGAACCTTCTAAAACAGGCGGTTCTTGCCACAGCAAAGAAAAGAGTTTACATATCCTGCTGTCATGGAAACCATAAAAGAGTTTACGGAGAAAATGGATTTCCAGCAAGAGAGGTGAACGAAATTTAGAAATGTGCACCGGTGCTTTCAAGGCATTTTCATCTCCATACAGGGAAATCATGGGCTGAATCCTGCAGGTCAGAGTTTTATGCCGGGTTTTAGCCAAAGCCTGAAAGGCCTCCATCATCTCCTGGGATACGTTGGACAATGGAAATTCAATCATTTGGGCCCGGGATACCCCCTCCTCCATCCGAGTTTTCCCCGAAATCTATCTTCAGAATTTCCGCATCCGCATGTTTGACAATACGGCCGATAGGAAAAGCATCAAAAGAAAAACGGCCAATAAGCCCGCCAAAGACACCCCTATGGCTGTCAACACAAATGTGTGGAAAGTTTCCATCATTCTCCACCAGAATGGACAGTATAGCGTCTACATCCACCACAATCTCCTGATAGTTCAGGATTCTCACTGCTCCCATGATGACGGACAGAACAATGAAAAGAGACAGCATAGACACTGTGATAAATTTGTTTCTTTCTATCTATATTATATACTACGCCTGCAACTTTAAATAAGGTTAAAAATCAAAGCAGACATATCTCCTTTATATCCACCTTTTGATCGCCATGATACACCAGGTATAGCTCCCTGTCCTCCTTTGAAAAGCATACCTCCCCTTCCGTGTAAGACCACTCTTCAGCCGGTTCTATGAGAATTTCTGCCTTCCCTGGACCATTTATATCAGACCGCACTTCTATACAGCCTCTCCCATTTCCCCTATACCAAAGGCCAATCCTTTTGGTTTCTCTCAGGTCTATATACTTATACCCTAACAAAACACCATTTTGGATATTTGAAACAAATCTCTCTTCCCCATCATTTGTAATATAAGGAAAATCCGTCTCCTGGCTGGTTCTTCCCAGGGAAGACAAAGCTCCCATATGGCCGTTCGTCAGGTTGCAGCAAATCACAGCTGGATACTCCCCCTTGCCCGAAAGCGGACCGGGATTCATCCCACTGGTAGTAATCGTTACCTGTTTTATGCTTCCATCTGCTTCAATGCTCACCGGCTCTGCGCAGCCCTGTCTGTTGTACTGATTTGTGTGCGTGTGTCTGTGATAGAAAATATACCACTGGCCGTTTACTTCCACCAAGCCCCCATGGTTATTACCAACAGACATCAGCTTGTCCTTTTCTGTTCTTCCCTGATATCCCACATCTCCATTGCTTATTATGACACCTCCGTAGACAAAACCCTTCATAGGGCTGTCGCTGACTGCATAACATAGTTGATGCGTGTTGACAGAGGAATAAACCAGATAATACAGCCTTCCGATTTTTCTTACCGAGGGCGCCTCAAAATAAGCATTGCCTTCAAATGAAGTGCCTGCAGCATAAAGCTGGCTGGGCAGAACCACGCGAGGCCCCTCTTTTACTGTAAGCATATCCTCTTCCAGCTCAACCACACTGCAGCCCTTTAAATCAAGCCCTTTATACCGTTCCAGGTTCAGCAAAATGGGGGCAAATCCAAAGTAAAGAAAGGTACGGCCATCTTCACAAAGAACAGCCGGGTCGTAGGGTTGATTTTCCGTCATAACCCGGCCGTCTCCATAGGAAACCCGGCCAAGATATTCGTATTGTCCCGCAGGTGTATCACAGACAGCTACACTGATGTATCCCGAAAACTTGACACTATAATATAAATAGTATCTGCCATCTGCTCCTTTGCACACGTCCGGCGCATACAGGGGACTGAGGGCTTTGTTTTCAGGATCCTGCTCTTTTCTATAGATAATTCCCTCATTGGTCCAGTCCGACAAATCCTTCAAAGGAGCTGACCAGACTGTATAATCAAGCTCGCAAAATTCCTTCCCGTTTTCTTTGTCATGGCTTCCAAACACATACAGCCTGTCTCCAAACACATGAGGCTCTCCGTCTGGAATATACTCGTCAAGCGGAAGGTACGGATTCCATATCTGTTTTTTCACTCTTTCTCCTTTCCCCGAGGCACTGTCGGTATTTCCAGAAAGCTTTCTCCACCTACAAATATTGTCTGTACCGCCGTTTTCGTCTTTTCCTGAAGCGCCCACAAGCCAGCATAATTACTATGGATATTATACTGGGGAAAATCCGAGGAAGAAATATCGATCCGGATTCGGGAACCCTTTTGAAGCTGCCAGGCGATCTCCCACATTACAATTTCAACGTTCTCCTTACTGCCGCTGTGATAGCTTAAACAGCTTCCAGTTCCGTTTCTGTATCCCAGTGTTGTAATTCCTGTGCGCAGGTTATAGGCTTTTCCATCAGGCATTACCTCCATCACCTTCACTGTAAAAGCCGTATCCTCTGCACTGGTTGCTACAGACAAGTGCACACGTATCTGTCCCGAAATTTCAAGAGGCTCCCCTAATTCGTCCGATAAAAAGCTGAGAACGTCACTGCGATAATCTGGCTTAGGCTGCAGGCGGCTTCCCTGCACCTGCACACTCCGCAAAAGGGCCTCTCCCCCTACAGACTTCACCGGTTCCTCTGGATTATAAACAAAGGATACCTCTTTCTTCTTTGTTAAATCCGGATTTTTTTCTAATTTTTTCTGGCCGTTACTGTAAGAAAGATAATAGCGGCTGGGCACAGTTCTTTCTTTTTCTCCATATATCATGCTTTTCCAGCAATCTGCGCCGATAACATATTTCAAAATTTTTCCCTGGGGCTTTTCTTCTTTTTTTAAAATATGATAAAACCATTGAAAAGCCCTTCTGTCATCATCCGCATCAAAATGAAAGCAGGTCTGGCCTTCCAGACGATTTTCAAAGCTGTGGCTCCATCCTCCTATGCACAATGTGCTTTTTTTCTTGCACTCCTCGCTCAGCATGTCCCAGGTTTCCAGGGCCGAAGCAAGATGATGATCAAACCAGCCCTCTCCCACAAACAGAGGAATTGAAATCTTTTTGGGAATTTCTCTTAGCAGCTTCCAAAATCCCTTCTGCCAGTAAGCATCCTCCCTCCCTGGATTTAAAATCCACTGTCTATACCAGTCAAGCTCCCTGCCCCAAAGCTTTACATCCACACTGATTTGAGGTCGAAATTTACAGGATGCTTCATAATCCGCACTGATGGGAATTCCTGCATTTCCCATGGCCCAGGACGTCAATACATCTTGGCGGAATGCACCATTCATATAGGCGGATGTATGCCGTACTGTACCGTAATGGGTTAGATACATTGTTTTCACCTTTTCCGGTACGATGTCCGCAATCACCCATCCTGTCAAAGCAAGATAAGAAGAACCCAAAAATCCCACACTTTTTACCCATTCCTGGTCACATACCCAGTCAAGCAAGGCTTTTCCATCCTTCCGCTCATTTATGTTTGGCTCCCAGGTTCCACCGGAGCCTCCTGTGCCGCGGCAGTATTGATAAATATATCCAAAGCCTCTTTTGGCGTATTCCTCCGCTTTTGTCCTCTGGACAAACTCCATTTCAGCGTAGGGTGAACGCACTACAATTACCGGAACCGCTAAATTTGTCTCTGGTCTGTAAATCACCGTCCGAAGACCGGCCTCTTTGTCCGTCTCCAGCATAAATTCCTCCAGTTCTCTGAGACGAAATGATGCTTCCACTCCGCACTGTGCAAAGGACTCTTTCACTGCTGCTGTTTTTTTCTGCTGCTCCTTCGATAAACTGCTTTCTCTCATCCTGTTATCCTTCCTGTGGCACAGTTTTTACTCATATAAAATACATGCGGCAAAATGCCCCGGCTCTACTTCCTTCAGCGGAATATTTTCCTTTTTACAACGCTCCTTGGCATAGGGACAGCGGCTGGCAAAACGGCACCCTGGCTTTGGCTCTATAGGACTTGTCAGCTCGCCGCGCATCACCTGGGCCGAAAGCTTACGTCCCTCCAGACTGGGCACCGGCACCGCATTCAAAAGTCCCTGAGTGTATGGATGCAGGGGCTTTTCAAAAAGCTCTCTCTTTTTTGCATACTCCACGCACTGCCCCAGATACATCACCATAATTTCATGGCTGATATGCTTCACCACGCTTAAATCATGGGTGATAAATATATAGGTCAGCCCCTTTTGCTCCTGCAGATCCATTAACAGATTCAATATCTGTGCCTGGATAGAAACATCCAGCGCAGAAACTGGTTCATCGCAGACGATAAACTCCGGATTCAGTGCAAGTGCCCGGCCAATACCGATTCTCTGCCTGCGTCCTCCATCCAATTCGTGGGAAAAGCTTTCTGCATAACGGGCGCTCAAGCCCACGATATCCATAATTTCCCTTACACGTTCCTCATATTCTCTTCTGCTTCTGCAGCTTCTATGCACTTTTAGGGGTTCTCCTATCAAATCCCTCACACATTTTCTGGGATCCAGGGAGCCGGAAGGGTCCTGAAAAATCATCTGTACCCTTGTACGAAACTGCTTCAAATCCTTTCCTTTTAAATTGGTAATATCAGCTCCGTCATACAAAATCTCCCCTTCCGTAGCTTCATGGAGACGTAACAGCAGACGTCCCAGCGTAGATTTCCCACAGCCCGATTCGCCTACAACTCCTAATGTATTTCCTCTTTCAATAGCAAAGTTAACATCATCTACCGCATGCAGCATTCCCTTTGATGTCTTAAAATATTTTTTCAGTCCCTTTACTTCAATGAATACCTGATTTTCCATAGCATTTATTCCTCTCTGACGACAAAACTACTTGCTTTTTGCCGCACACGCACGACAGCATCTGATAAAGTGTCCCGGAGTCACTTCCTTCATTTCCTGCTTTTTTTTACATTCCTGGACGGCCATTTTGCAGCGGTCGGCAAATCGACAGCCCTCAATTTTTTTCGTAGGATCTGCCATCATCCCGTCAATGGCCTCCAATCTGCGGGTCTCCTCCGTAAGCTTAGGAATGGCGTTGAACAGTCCCTTTGTGTACGGGTGCAGATATTTTCCTTCAAAAATGTCTCTTACCGTTCCATATTCTATGGCCTCTCCGGCATACATTACCATAACCTTTTCACAGGTCTGGGCCACCACCCCAAGATCGTGGGTAATCAGAATCATAGCCGTATTCAGCCTTTTTTGAAGGGCATTGATTAAACCCAGCATCTGCGCCTGAATAGTCACGTCCAATGCGGTTGTAGGTTCATCTGCAAGAATCAGCTTTGGCTCGCAGGCCAGAGCCATTGCTATGACAATCCTCTGCTTCATTCCACCGGAAAATTCATGTGGATATTCATTCTTGCGGTTAGCCGGAATGCCTACCAGCTCCATCATTTCATCCACCCGCTCACTCAGCGCAGCGTGATCCATGGAAACATTGTGCATCCTCAAAACCTCCATGATCTGATCCCCCACTGTCATCACAGGATTTAGAGCAGACATGGGATCTTGAAAAATCATAGACACTGTGCTTCCCCGCAGGTTCCTCAGCTTCTCCTCTCCAAGGTTTCGCATGTCATTACCGTCCAGTAAAATGCTGCCGGACGTAATAGTTCCAATTCCTTCCGGCAAAAGAGAAATGATGCTGAGCGCTGTCGTGGTTTTTCCTGCACCTGTTTCTCCTACAATGCCCAGTGTTTCTCCATACCCTAAGGATAGGTCTAATCCGTCCACAGCATATACCGTTGCAATTTCTGTATTATATTCTACGCTCAGGTTCTTAATTTCCAATAATTTTTTCTCTGCCATGATACTTTCCTTTCCATATTTCTCTGCCTTATCTTCTCTTGATTCTCTTTTTGCCCCCGAGCGTCCCCCGCAGCTTAGGATCCATGGCATCCCGCAATGCGTCTCCCACCATATTAAAGCACAGCACCAGAATCATAATGTAAACACCTGGGGCAATGGCAATGATCGGATTTATGGACAAATATCTGTAGCCGTCGCTGACCATGCCCCCCAGACTGGGAGTTGGCGGGTTAATGCCCATCCCAAGAAAGCTCAAAGAGGCCTCGCTTAAAATAGCCACACCTAGATTAGAGGTCATCAGCACTATATTTGCAGAAAGGCAGTTTGGCAGTACATGTACTATCGTGTTGCGAACAGCGGATGCCCCGCTTAAAATTCCAGCTGTCACATAATCCGCCTTCCGTATACTCAGCACCTGTCCCCGTGTTACCCGGGCATAATTTGGGATCAGCACGATTCCAATTGCCAGACAAATATTTCCCAGCCCCTGTCCAAAGATAGCGCCCAGAAACATAGACATAATAATCATGGGAATTGCCATCATGGCATCCATCACCCGCATGATAATCGTATCCACAATGCCGCCGCTCATTCCGGCAATCAGTCCCAGTGCCATGCCAAGCATACTGGCAATCAGCACCGCCACGATTCCTACAATAAAGGATACTCTGCTGCCAAAAATCATTCTGCTTAAAACATCTCTGCCATTTCCATCCGTTCCCAGCGGATGAGCAGCCGATGATCCTTGCAGAACGCTTCTTAAATTGTCCTCGTTTGGTTCATAAGGTGCAGCCAGAGGAGCAAAAACTGCCGCCAGCATCATCAGCACCAAAACAATCATACAAAGGACAATTGTCCTTCGGGAAAAAAGCACCTTTAGGATTCGGGAATTCTTCCACCTGTTGTTTTTCTTAATCTTTGACATATGTGTTCCTCCTACCGCGTTCTGGGATCAATGATTCCATATAAAATATCAACAGCAAGATTGCATAATGCCACAAAAACTGCAATGACAAGCACACCATTTGCCACTACCATATAATCTCTGCTGTTGATAGAGGTAATCATCAGATTACCCAGACCGGGAATCACAAATAAACTCTCAATCAATACCGTGCCTCCTACCATTCCTCCAAGGCGGTTTCCCATCACTGTTACAATGGGAATCAGGGCGTTTCTCAGCTGATGCTTCACAATAATAGTCTTTTTATCCACACCCTTTGCCTTTGCAGTTGTAACATAATCCTGCCGAATCACCTCCAGCATGGAGGATCTGGTCTGACGCATAAACTGTGCCACAACTCCTGCACTCAGCGTCAGCACAGGTAATATCAGATGCTGTATCCACTCGCCTACGCCATTGCTTATCCTCGTGTATCCAGACGTGGGCAGAATCCCAAGCTGCAGACCAACCACCAGCATCAACACAATGCCCAGCCAGAAAACGGGCATAGATACACCAATATTAGCAAAGAAAGAAACGATCGTATCGATCCATTTTCCCCGGTTCTGGGCCGCTGCAATTCCAAGCAGAATTCCCACCACTACCGCTATGATAAAGGCCGGTATCACAACAGAAAGGGTTGTCAGAAAACGGGGGAATATAACCTCTGAAATTTCCCGCTGGTAGCTGATGGAAAGCCCCATTGTCCCGTGGAACAAGCCGCTGATCCATTTGAAATATTGGACGATCACCGGCTGATCATACCCATAAAGCTGCGTATAATACGCAATCTGCTCCTCCGTTGCGGACGCTCCCAAGAAATTGGTGACAGCGTCTCCTGGAACCATCTGTATCAGCATAAATACAATCAATGTGACCAAAAAAATGGTAACACAGGACTGTATAATACGCCGACCTATCATTTTCAATATCTTATTTCTCATGTTCTTCTCCTTTAACAAGCAATCCGGTATATCCAAATGGGGTCAGCCAATTCAGATACACCGGATACCGTCAGTTACTGATCCAGCCAGCAATCCCACACATTCCAGGTGGACACATGTGCCATTGAAGCCTTGTCGTCTTTCACATAATCATATTTAAAATACACGGTTGCCCCGATATATAGAGGTCTTCCGAAAAGCGCCAATCCGGTCTCCGCATCATAAATCAGTTCCTGCATATCCTTTGACAGAGCGATCTTTGTCTCTTCATCTGCTTCCCCACGGATCTGCGCCAGCAGATCCATTGCTTCCTGGGGATGCTGGATTCCTTTGGCATAAAACGCTCCGTCCACATCCAGATGACGGCCCATATAAAGCCCCAGATCAGGGGAAATGGAAGCAAAATGCACCATCAATCCTTCCCATGTCCCTGTGCTGTAAAGCTCTGTCTGGGTAGCCGGGTCAACCTGGATAATTTCACAGTTGATTCCAACCTCACCCAGCATATTTGCCGCCGATGTCAGGATATCTCTTGTAAGCGTTGAACAGTAAAGCTTTGTGTCAAATCCATCCGGGTATCCTGCTTCTGCCAGCAGCTCCCGTGCCCTGTCCGGATCATAGGTATAATGATTAATGTCATTGTTATACAAAAAGGAGTCCTTTGTAGCCCATTGATCCGTGGTTTCCGTAGTGTTAAACATAAAGGCCTCTATCAGCAGATCTACATCAAGAGCATAGCACAGCGCCCTTCTGACCCTTTCATCCGCCCAGGGGGAATCCGGATCCGCGCTGTTGGGAATCAGACCATTGGCAACAAGGCCCTGCCCAGATGTATTTCTCTCTGCCACCACACCGGATAAGGCATTCAATTCTGTTATAACGGTGGGATTATTCTGAATCAGCATCATATCGTACTCGCCCGCCCTAAAGGCTGTGGTCATGGTTGTGGGCTCTGTTACAATAGTGATTTCCACCGCGTCCAGATAAGGCTTGCCCTCCTGCCAGTAGTTTTCATTTTTCTCGTATCTGTAAAATACATTGTTCTCAAACTCTGTCAGCTGGAACGCGCCGGTTCCGCAGGTGCCGGATTCCAAAACGCTGGGATCCTCCAATGCTGCAGGCGACATATAATAAACGAAGAAGCCGATTGACTCCACGCTGGAAGAATTCATTTCGTTGAGCACCATCTTGATATGGGTGTCGTCTATAATTTCACAGCTCTTAATGTTACTGGTCTCTGTTCTTGCTGCCTCCTGGTATTCAGCTATGTTTGCCGCCACTGCCTCTGCATTGAATTCCGTTCCGTCGGCAAATGTTACGCCTTCTCTCAATGTCCAGGTAATGCTGGGTTCCTCCGCATCCACCACCCATTCGGTGGCCAGCCTTGGAATAATATTCCCTTCTTCGTCAAAATACGTCAGAGATTCATATGCAGTGTTCAAATACAGCAGAGAGTTATTATCCGTTGCCGTAGGGGTATACCCTGGTGATGCACAGCCGTTTGGGGTTGCAAAGCGAAGGGTTCCTCCATATACAGGCTCACCCTCCTGTACTGTTTCCTCTGCTTCTTCTCCGGCTCCCGCTGCCTCATCACTTGCGGCCCCCGATGCCGGAGTGTCTCCGCCATTATCGGTGCTCCCACACCCGGCTGTCACTCCTGCAAGCATGGTTACTGCCAAAACAATCGCTAACAGTCTCTTCTTCATTTTTGTCCTCCTTCTCAGTCATCTTATCTGTACCATTTGCAGCACTGATTTCATTTTAATCCCAATAAAGCCTGTATCAAATGACATCTTTTTCCTTCAACTGCTGTATTTCCTGCTCGCTCATTCCAAGACAGCCCTTGAATACAAAAAGATTATCCTCGCCCAGCGTAGGGGAAGGTTTTCTGACAACATTTACTTTTGTTTCTTCCAATTTCACCGGATTCCCATTTAAGACAATCGGGCCCATGACAGGATGTGTGGTATGCACAATCATTTCCCTGTCCTGTGCGATATGTTTATTGTGGAAAATATCCTCCAGGTCAAAAATGGGACCTGCAGGAATCCCTGCCGCCAAAACAATGTCTGTTACCTCCTCCACCGTTTTGGTGCTTGTCCATTCTTCAAAATATTCTTTGATCTCCTCATTGTGCTCCACCCGCAAAGGAACCGTCAGAAATCGTTCATCCGTAATCAGCTCCGGCCTTTGAATGATATCTCTGCAAAATTTTTCATACAGCTTTTGGTTGCCGCAGCCTATCACCACATATCCGTCCTTTGCCTGATATGTATCGTAAGGGGCGATCGCCTCATATGTGTTTCCCCGGCGCTTTGGCACCTTTCCCGATACAAAATATCTCTGGACCGCCTGTTCCAGGCTCGCCACAACGCAGTCCGTTAAAGCCACATCCACACGCTGTCCTCTTCCAGTAATGTTTCTTGCATTTACTGCAGCCAATACGCCGACCGTCAAATTCAGCCCACCCAGGATATCTCCCATGGCATTGCCCGAACGGGTAGGCGGATCTCCTTTCTGCCCGGTAATACTCATAAGCCCTCCCATTGCCTGGGCTATGATATCATATCCGGGCCGGTCTTTATAGCACCCATAGGAGCCAAACCCGCTGACAGCGCCATAAATCAGTCTCGGGTTGATTTTCTTTAAAGCATCATACCCCAATCCCAGCCTGTCCATGACGCCCGGCCTGAAATTCTCAATAAGAATGTCTGCCTTTTTTGCCAGCTTTTTTAAAATTTTTTTTCCTTCCTCTGTTTTCATGTTCAGAGTAATCCCGTATTTGTTTCTGTTCAGATTTGAATAGTATAGGCTTTCCCCATTGATATGCGGCGCATATGCCCTTGCATCATCCCCCTTTCCCGGAATTTCCACCTTGATCACCGTAGCTCCCATATCAGCAAGCATTGCTCCGCAGAAGGGTCCGGCGATCACCCTGCACAAATCCAGTACAATCAGATTTTCCAATGCTCCATGCTCTGTCATTTTCCACCTCAAAGTTCATCTTCATCTACATTGATTTTCATCCGTAAAAAAGCGCTTCCCATGGACTTTCCAAGACTGTCCAGTCTGAGGGAATGGGTGGCCCCTCCGCCAAGGGCATGCTTCATTACAAAATTGAATCCATCAAGGGAAGGCACCTCATACCTTGTTACCGTCCCCTTTACCATATCCCCAAAATACTTTTTTACCTTCTCCGGCGTCACCTCACGTTCTATAATTTTGTAATACTCTGGTTTTCTGGCAAACACACATACATTGCTGGTGTCACCCTTATCTCCGCTTCTTCCATGAGCGATCTGGTTCAAATAAATCTGCATTTTCGTCCTCATTTCTGCGCTGTCTTTCACGCTATTGCTCCCGCCCAACCCTAAGAATATGGCTCTCCAGCTTGACTGCATCTCTTGGAACCAGCGCCGGCCACAGCCCGATTACCTCCTGAACCTTCGGCCTTCCGCCAAAAAAGCTGGCGCCTGGCGGTCCGTTCAGCTGCAAGGGAGCAATCTCCGGCACAAGCTTATACGCCTCTTCTTTTTTCACTGTCCGGACTGCAATTCTCAAAACCACCTCATTTACATCCTTCAGCTTTTTCTCGTCCATATCGGCTACTCCCAGATGCAAGGCGTTTACTCCTATGTAATCGACTCTGACTTCCTCTGCCTGCAGTCCTTTTCTTTTCATTTTCTTTTTGATGATATCTGCTGCATACTGTGCTTTTTCATATGCGTCAGGCCATGCAAAGCTGAGCATTCCCACCACCTTATATCCCGCGTGGTAGCCCATAGATACCTTCAACATCTCAGGCCGCTTCTTTCCCTTGATATTTTTTACCCTCACACGGTTTTCCCCAATCTGTGTTAAGGAAGCCTGACTGATATCCACCGTCACATCCGGCGTAATATAATTTGCCGGATCGTGCACCTCATACAAAAACTGCTCCTTGCAGGATTGCTCACAGATGATTCCTCCACAGTCCGGCGCCTTGGTAATCACAAAATCGTCCTTCGTTACCTCTGCAATCGGAAATCCAAGCTCATCCATTCTCGGAACGTCCCGCCATCCATAGTCATAATTTCCGCCAGCTCCCTGACCGCCGCATTCTAACAAATGTCCGGCCATAATGCCTCTTGCCAGATTATTCCAATCGTCTGCCTCCCAGCCTAATTCATACATACAAGGGGCCAGAAACAGTGCGGAATCTGTGGAGCGTCCCGTAATAACCATGTCAGCCCCCTGCTTTAGGCAATCCAAAATGGGCTCATGCCCAAAATAGACATTGGCATTATAAATTTTATCCTTTACCTCCTCAAAGCTGCCCGTATCGTCCATATTGTCAAACGTAACCCCCTGCCGCAGCAGCTCTGGAATCTGTGCTGAAATTTCATCGCCTGTCACATACCCGATTTTCATGTCATAAAGCTTCTGCTCCCTTGCCTGAGCCGCCAGCACATCCACCATTCCCTTAATGTTCATTCCTCCGGCATTGGTGAGAACCTTAATGTTTTTTTCATAGGCCTCCCGGCCACATTCCTTCATCATGCCAATAAAGTCTCCGGCATAACCGGCCTGGGGATTTTTCAGCTTTTGCCTTGCCATGATAGAAAGCGTAAGCTCTGCAAGGTAGTCGCACGCCATATAATTGATATTGCTGTGCCTTACCATATGTACGGCGGCATCATTGCTGTCTCCCCAAAAGCCTTGGCCGCCGCCGATTATTACTTTTTCCATTTTTCCTCCTCGTCGCTTTAATTTCACGCATAGACTAGTCAATCGTTTTACTATATCGTTGTACTAATGATATAGCAACATTTGATTTCTGTCAATTATGCTTTTTTGACATTATTTTTTGTGCTTTTTTGGTCAAAAATCCCATTGCATTTTTAAGTAAAACGTTGTACAATGCTTGGAAATATAATTTTTTACATTTACCATATTATTATTAAAGGGGAAAATTATGGTTACCATAAAGACAATTGCAGAAAAGGCCAAAGTCTCTCCCAGCACAGTCTCCATTATTTTAAATGGGAAAGAAAGGGAAAGAAAAATATCGCCTGAAACAGTAAAAAGAGTCCGCCAGATTATAGCGGACTGCGGCTACAAGCCAAATGTGCAGGCCGTAAATCTGCGGACTGCAAGAAACAGCTTTGACTATCGTATTCTGATTTTTTGGATTGCAGATTCCCGGGCGGATTCCATGATCCGTTTCTTTAAAAGTATAGAAGCAGAGATTCTCCATCAGGACTATTCCTGTGAAATCCTGCTTAGTCCCTATAAAGGCGGACACTTAAAAGAAGCAATGGCCGAGGATTTAATCGTATCCTGCCACGGTATCATTATCTGCAATGCAACCGAGGAGGATTTGGAATTTCTGGACAACTCTTCCTTTCCAAGGCCCATTGTTCTTTATAACCGTTATTCCAAAAAATACTCTGCAGTTACCATGGACGACAGAACCATAGGCACTATACCAGCCGATGTTCTCGCTTCACACGGTGCCAGGAAACCAGCCATTATCTCAAGTCCCATCACCTTCAACGGCATGCTGCTGCGCATTAATCTTTTCTCCTATATCTGCATGGAGCACGGTATGCAGGAGCCTTGGATTTATTATAACGAAAATTCTAAGCGCGGCGGCTATGAAGCCACACAACGGCTTTTACGGGAGCATCCTGATGTGGATTCTATCTTCTTTCTGGGCGATACACTGGCGTTAGGGTCTCTTCGGGCATTTTATGAAAGCAAAATACAAATACCTTCGCAATTAAAGTTTATTGCCGTTGGCAGCAGCGTACTGGATCAATGTGAAGTGAGCTACCCTTCTGTTTCCATTGTCTACCTTCCCATTGAAGACGTAGCTGTGGAGTGTCTCCATTGTCTATACCGGCTGATGAACCATCAGGAAACAGAGAGGCAGTCCATCAGCCTTCCTGTGACCTACATTCCACGGGAAAGCTGTCCTGAGCTGAAGCCTACATAAGAAAGAGATGAAGCAGCTAAAAGAAAAGCTGGAATATGACAGCATGCTTATCGTTTTTCCCTTACCAGCTCAATACACTCCTTCCCCGTGATATGCTCCACTGTCATTTCCAGCATACACAAGGGCTTCCAGTCCTTTTCAATGTAAGCCTCCCTGTTCTGCCGCGTATCCTTTGGCGCATACTTAAGGGCCAGCTTTTCAATGGCCTTTCGCTTCTCATCGTCCTCCTCCAAGATGCGGATGGTTCCAAAGACGATCACACTGCGGAACAATGTGGTGTATTTCTCGGGAAGCACCTGATCCTGCCCGATCACACAAAAGGACGCCTTGGGACTTCTCCTGACCGCATCCAGCTTATGTCCGCTTTGGGCACAGTGAAAATAAAGCCTGTCCCCGTCGTAAACATAGCTGATAGGCACTGCATAAGGGTAATCCTCATCGCCGGACAAGGCAAGCACGCCGGAGGTTCCCTCATCTAAAATCTGGCGGCTTTCCTCCATGGATAACTGCTGTTTTTTTCTTCTCATTTCACGAAACATTTATTTTCCTCCTCTGATAAGCCTCCCCTATCCCGAAAATCACAAACATGGTGGATACGTTCATAGCCTGCTGGAAGCTGAACATATTGTTTACGGTGTAGGCCAGCAGGCAGAAGCCCGCTGCGGCTGTTATGTAGTTTCTATCCCTTTGTCTGATATATCTGACTATGGCGCTGACAATCATGCCCACATAGGCTGCTGCTCCCGCCACGCCCGTATTTACCAGAACTGTAAGCCACTCATTATGGGCGTTTGTAAGTCTGGCCTCCCCAAACCGTTCCCTCACCAAGGAAAGCAGCTCTCCGCTCCCGTTTCCATACAGATAGGCCGCCATACAGTCCGGTCCCACTCCAATCAGCCTGTGCAGGAAATCCTGTTCCAAAAAGCACATAAGTCCCGCTTTCCAGGTGGCTCCTCTGTTGCTGCCCCAGGCGGGGGAGAAGGTAAAAGCGCTGATCTTTGACAGCGGGCCGATGCTTCCGGGATAAAGCGTATTCACACAGATCAATGCACCGATGACCGCCGCCAAAAAAAGAATCCCGATACACATTCCCCGGACCAGCCCCATTGCCAGTCTCTCCGGATAATCCTTCTTCTTTCTTATCCAGACAATGCCCAGACAGACAAGCGCCGACACTGCTGTCATAACAATAGGCAGAGGGCTTCCTGTCAAAAGCTCCGAGACTGTGTCAGAATAAGTCATGCTGTCGGGAAACACCCGGCGTATACAAAAAATGATAAGGCAGACGGAAGAAAAAAGCAGCAAAATCAGCCAGAGCTGCTGTATTCTCTCCCCCCTTGGCGCGGACAGCCACAAAAGCACAAGCACCACTGCTGCCAGCGACACCATACCGCTGCTGCTGCCCTGGGTGGCCAGGGTTGCAAACCCTGCCGCCACATATGCGCCAAACAAAGCTCTCTGCCAGGGCTTTGGGGCCGCCTGCTGCCACAGCAGGAACACACCTCCGAAGAATACCGAGACCAGATACCCGCAGTACCAGTTGATATTTCCTATGGTAGAGATAAACTGAACGTTTTTCACCTGCATATCCAGTGGATAAATGCCGAAGCGGTTTAGAAAGCCCAAAAGAAATACTGCCCCGGACACCGGGAAAACCAGAAAAAACAACTCCTTTCTGGGGTTCCACAGTCTGGACAGGAAAAAATAAATGCAAAGCAGCATAAGCTGGGGATACAATCCCATAAACCACCAATCCTCCCCCCACAGGGCAGTGTCCCGATACCGTGAGCAGGCGTAGGAGACAAGCAGGACAATCCCGTATAAAAGGGCGAATCCATCTGTCAGGGACAAGCTCTTTTTCAGGCCTTCCCAAAGGCTTTCCCCCTCTTGCTCTGTCTCCTTCTTTTTTGCTCTGCCCCTTTGGAGGCTTTCTATCAGCGAAGCTGCCAGATAACACAAAAGAAGGGGAAAAAGCAGCCTTCCGGCCATAACGCTGACCTGATTAAAAAAGGTGGATTTGTCCGTTCCGATATGAGAATAGCCCTCCTCCTGATAAAAGGGAAGTACGCCCAGTATCAAAAGGATATAAAAACATAGAATATAATGAATTACCTGCTGAAAAAATTTCTTTACGGAAAGGGCTGCTGACTCTGTTTCCCTGGACTTACGGATAAGGCGGCTCATAATTTCCTCCGTTGTTGTTTTATGGTCCTGGAAGCTGTTTGTCCCGGACGCTTCTATCATAGCCCATTCCCCTTCTTTCGTCAAATTTTACAGGTGCGTTTCTACTCCCGGGTAAGTACGCCCTCCTTTGCCTCCATTCTCCTTCGAATGCTCAGATAAGTCTGGTAAATCAAAATAAATCCAAGAGGGCCCTTGATGATTCCCCAGATGCCAAAGAGACCGATTCCAGCGTACAGGGAGATCAGCACCGCAATAGGCGTTACCCCGATGCGCTTCCCAATCAGCCGGGGTTCCAGAAATTCCCGTAAAAATACGCAGACCACATAAAGCGCGATGCAAAGAGCCGCCCTGCCAAAGCTTCCGTAAAAAAGCTGGAGCAGGGCCAGGGGAATCAATACAATTCCCGTTCCCACAAAGGGGAGCGCGTCCAGAATACCCGCCAAAAGCCCCCAGAGCACTCCATGGCGGACGCCCCCGATTCCAAGGCCCAGGGCGCACACCGCCCCGATCACGCTCATGATAATCACCTGGGCTTTCACAAAGGTGGCGATATACCGGATAATGCCGCAGATCACCTCCAACAGCACATGGCATTCCTCCCTGTCTAAAAGCTTGTTCATAATGTCATCATAGTCCCTGGCCAACAGTACCGCTGCAATGAGAAAGGTCATCAAAAATCCGCCAAAAGCCCCCGCAGCCTTCACATACTCCCAGGACTGGGACAGCATTCCCGGCACGGTTTCCAGCTGAAAATAATCGATTCCATCCTGGATACGGCTTAAAATGGTGTCCTCCAGATAAACGCTGTCCACGCCGATCATGCCGCCCACTGTGTCACAGACCCTGTGCACAATCACCTGAAGCTCCCCGTACAAGGTATCCAGTCCCTCAATCCAGCCCGGCAGACTTCCCACAATCCAGGAAAATAAAATCCAGACCAATGTCACTAAAATGACACCAGCCACCAGCAAAAGAAGGATTGCGCCAATCTGTCTGTGGATATGCAGTTTTTCCTGCATTTTTTTCATAGTGGGCCCAAAAATTGTGACAAAAAGCATGGCTATGAGAACCGGAGCAATCAAAGGGGTGATATACTCCAGGAAAAAATATACGGCTCCCGTCAAAAGAAGCAGCAGCGCCACTTTATTGTTCTTCCATCTGCTTAACATACCATACTGTCCCTTCACCTTTTTCTAAGAATTAGTATGGTATTTTTGCCCGGAATTATAAGCGTCTGTCCGTATCCGTTTCTATTTCAAAAAAAGAAAAGGCTTGTCCTGTGGGCCTGATCTGAAAGTGCATGGGCCTTTTATCCACCGGATGGCGCAGGCTGATATCAAAGGCGCAGAGGGCGGCGCTTCCAATGCCCAGCTTCTCCGCCGCCTGAAACGACTCTCTATTTCCATATTTCACATCTCCCAGAAGGGGCATCCCGGCATGGGCCATCTGGGCCCGTATCTGGTGAAAGCGTCCCGTTTCAATGGAAATTTCCGCCAGAGAAAGCTGGCAGTCTTCAAAAAATACCTTCTGGCAGATACGATAATGCAAAACCGCCCGCTTAGCCTCCTTGAAATGGAAATCTGCAGGTGGCAAAATCTGCGCCCTTTGATTTTTGTCCTTATACAGATAATCCACCAATTCCCCCTGGTCATTGGGCGGTTGTCCACAGATCACGGCATAATATCGCTTTTTCAGCTCCCCCCTGGCAAGCTGCCCTGCAAGGGCCGCCGCAGCCTCCCTGGTTTTGGCAAAAACCAAAAGCCCCTCCACTGGCTGATCCAGCCGGTGGATGATTCCCAGATAGGGCTCATCCTTCCCTTTCCTTCCTCTGTCCGCCAAAGCATTTTTCAGCTCGCTTACCACGTCCGGCTTTCCGATGGCGGCAGTCTGAACTGCAAGCCCTGAGGGCTTTCTCACAATCAGCAATGCCTGGTCCTGATAAAGAATCTCTGTTTTCATTTTCTAAGCCCCTTTGGATAATGATTTTTCATAATGCCTCCTGCAAGCTTTCCCCAGCCCATGCTGCAGCCGTCCACACAGATCAGATACCAGCCCTTTTCCCCCGATGCGGGAAAGGTCTGTCCGCTTAAGTAAGCCCTTGCCTGAGGATCCTCTGCATCCAGGTTCCACACATGAACAGCCTCCCAAGGGGACAGGGCCAGCGCCAGGGCATGGGAGGGCTCAAAGCGGTTCTTTTTTAAGGTTCCCAGATGCAGGCCGGGCCTTAAAACC
>NZ_CEWDFQ010000004.1:0-25533 GCF_982438285.1 Acetatifactor sp.
ATACTATTAGAGTAAATGGAGGTTTATTTTTATATGAAAGCTACGGGAATCGTCAGGCGGATTGATGACTTGGGCAGAATTGTGATTCCAAAGGAAATTCGCAGAACACTGCATATCAGGGAGAGCGATCCCCTGGAGATTTTTACAGACAGAGAGGGCCAGATTATTTTAAAAAAGTATTCGCCCATTGGAGAGATGTCCACCTTTGCCAAACAGTATGCGGAAAGCCTGGCCCAGGTATCGGGGCATGCGGCGCTGATTGCGGACAGGGATCAGTTTATTGCGGCGGCGGGCGGCTATAAGCAGCTGGTGGGAAAGAGCCTCAGCAGACAGCTGGAGGAGAAGGTCAACCACCGCGAAATGCTGGTGGCGTCAAGAGGCGACAGAAATTTTATCAGTATTTGCGATGAGGCGGGCGAGGAGTATCAGCATCAGGCAATCGCTCCCATTATCTGTGAGGGAGATGTGATTGGAAGCGTGATGCTTTTGGAAAATGACAACAAGGGGAAGATGGGAGAGGTGGAGCAAAAGCTTGCGCTTTCGGCTGCCGGTTTTCTGGGCAGGCAGATGGAGCAGTAAGTAAAAGGGCTTAAAAAAGGGTCAGGAAGAAATTTTTATCTTCCCGGCCCTTTTGTGACAGGCATCGTTATTTTTCACTCATCTGAGCTAAAAGCTGGATCTTGATGTCATAAAGCTTTTTTGATAAATCCACATAAACCTGATGGGGATTTACCAGACGTCTTGTCTCATCCCAGAGCGTATCCAATTCCTGCTGGCAGTACGCTCTGATATCCATGACATTGGGAGAAGTATAACAGCATTTCCCATTCTTAAAAATTTGCTTCATAATAGGGCGCAGCGTATAAGAGCCGCCCTTTAATTTTGTCTTTTTCCAGGGCTCTAAGGGATCGAAAAGCAAAAGGTCGTCGTCCTCTTTGTAAACCTCATCCACAAGACAGATCAAATCGGCCTTAATCTTGCCGCTGTCCTTTTCATAGATACGGTAGATCATCTTGTTGCCTGGGTTGGTAACCTTCTCCGTATTTTCGGAAAGCTTGATCTTGGGAATGAAGCTGCCGTCCTCACCCTTGATGGCGGCAAGCTTGTATACACCTCCAAAGGAGGGATTATCCTTGGAGGTAATCAGGTTTGTGCCTACGCCCCAGGAGGTGATGGCAGCGCCCTGAACCTTCAGGCTGTCAATCAAAAACTCGTCCAGATCATTGGAGGCAGAAATCACCGCGTCGGTAAAACCGGCGGCATCCAGCATTTTCCGGGCCTTTTTGGACAGATATGCCAAATCGCCGCTGTCAAGACGGATACCATAATAAGTAAGGGGAATCCCTGCGTCACGCATTTCCTGAAAGACCCGGATGGCATTGGGAACTCCTGACTTTAGGGTATCGTAGGTGTCCACCAGAAGAATACAGGCATGGGGATACATATCGGCATAAGCCTTAAAGGCCGTGTACTCATCCGGAAAGCTCATGATCCAGCTGTGGGCATGGGTGCCCTTTACGGGGATGTCAAAAAGCTGTCCTGCCAGCACATTGCTGGTGCCGATACAGCCTCCGATCACTGCCGCACGCGCCCCGTAAATTCCTGCGTCCGGCCCCTGGGCCCGGCGCAGGCCGAATTCCATAATACCGTCTCCTCTGGCGGCATAGCAGACTCTGGCTGCCTTGGTGGCAATGAGGCTTTGATGATTGACGATGTTTAAAATGGCTGTCTCCACCAGCTGAGCCTCCATAATGGGCGCAATTACCTTTACCACGGGCTCTCTGGGAAACATAACGGTTCCCTCTGGTATGGCGTAGATGTCGCCGGAAAATTGGAAATCCTTCAGGTAAGAAAGGAAATCCTCATCAAAAATTCCCAGGGAGGCCAGATAAGCAATGTCCTCCTGGTCAAAATGAAGCTCCTTGATATACTGAATCACCTGCTCCAGTCCAGCGCTGATGGCATAGCCTCCGCCACAGGGGTTGGTGCGGTAGAAGGCATCAAAAATAACGGTTTCATTGCGGTCCTTATTTTTGAAATAGCCTTGCATCATAGTGAGCTCGTAAAGGTCTGTCAATAAGGTTAGATTTTGTCTGTCCATAATCCCTCTCATTCCGGCCGGAACTTCCGGCACATGCTGCGCCCTGTCTGACAAGACAGGTGTAAATTATCTGTTATCATATACCAATCCAGACAAAAAAGCAAGAGTTTAGCACATGATACAGTCGCGTCCAGCAGCTTTTCCGTCATAGAGCTTTTGATCTGCATTGCGAAGCAGCTGGGAAATATCGTCGGTGTCTCCTGGAACAAGACCAAAGGTCATGGTGATGCGGACAGTCCTTCCATCAAAACAGCTGTCCAGATCGTGAATTTCAAAGTTGAGCCGCTGCAGGTATCTGTATGCCTCGCGGACGTTCATATGATCGTATACCAGAAGAAATTCCTCTCCACCCCAGCGCGCTGCAAAGCCCTTCCCGGCCATATGACGTTTCAGGCAGGCGGCAATATTTTTCAGCACCAGATCACCGCACTCATGGCCGTAGGTGTCGTTTACCCGCTTGAAGAAATCAATATCTCCAATCGCCACGCAGAAAGGGGTGTGCTCTTTTACGGAATTGGCGATGATTTGGCGCAGCCTGCGGTCAGCACTGCGGCGGTTTAACAGCTCTGTCAGGGAATCCTGATCAATCATGGTGGTCAGTGTACGCTGCATATGAATGGCGGAATATCCGATCTCCTGAAGCTCGTCGCTTCGTCTCAGCACGGAAGCGTCCAGCCTGGCGGAAAGATTCCCTGCGGAAACCTCGGACATAAAGCTGTGTATTTTCAAAAGTCCCTGGGCCAGCTTCTTGTTGTAGATAAAGTTAATGGCGGCAATGATAACGGCGCAGAGAATGTCTGCGGCAAGAAGGGGATAGACGGCGCTTTCCACGGCAGCATCTACATTTTTCCGGGGTTTTCCTACAAAAAGGATACCTGCTGCGGTGTTGTCGGAATTGTACAGGGGAGTGTAATAGGAAAAATAACCGGTGCCGTTAATCATGGCGTTATCGTAAAAATGGGACTCCTCAGCAAGCAGCACCTCGTTTCGTATGGTTTCGGAGGCGGCGGTGTTTGTGATACGCTGCCCGTTTAAGTCGCGGAGGGTGGTGAGAATGCGTACGCCCTCGTAAAAAATAGTAATTTCCAGGCCGGTTTCCTCTTTTATATGATCAATCAGCGGGGTGTCGTTTGACAGGTTGTGCTCCCCCTTATAGAAATCGTAGACTGTTTCTCCTCTCAGCTCGTAATCTCCGGGATACGCGGTGTCCAGCATAGTGATGATGGTGGAGGCTGCGCTTTTAAGCTCCACCTCGATCTCCCCATACATCGCATTGGAAAACCAGCCGGAGCTGAGAAACATAATCAGAATACCCAGTAAAATCAAGGGAATGGTGTTGATTGCCAGCAAGGTGTGCGAAATTTTACTTTTTGTGTTTAACGCCTTCATGTAAGGAACCCCCTTTCGCCAAGATGTCTGACAATATTGCTTTCTGTTATAAGTATACCTATTTTAAGCCGGAAGCGCAACAAAAATAAGTGGAAGTATTGACATTTTCCAAAGCAGGCTATATGATAATAGCAACCGAAAAATGCCATGACGAAGACAGTAGCCGCATTTGGAAAGTCAAAGCGAGCCGGTGAGGGTGAAAGACCGGTACCAGTAGAAAGGCGGGGAAAATCACTTCCGAGCAGCTGAAACCAACGAAGGCAGTCCCAGGACAGCCGTACCAGTAGTTTCAGACGGCATTCCTCCGTTACGGGAAGCCATATCACTTCCGTTTGTTTCGGGCGCAGGGCCTTGTGCTGTGAAAGGCCGGGCTTCCAAAACGGAAACGTATGATGTAACAGGTGGTCAGCGAAGATTCAGGCTTCGTCCTATTACAGGACGAAGCCTTTTTGCGTAACATGGCAGAGACAAAAAGTGTTTCACTCATCAAGAAAGGAAAGGAAAAACACAATGTACAGACAGGTATCTACCAATCTAAACTTCGTGGAGCGTGAAAAAAACGTAGAGAAATTTTGGGAAGAAAACAGGATTTTTGAAAAAAGCATGGAGACAAGAAAGGAAGGGCCCACCTACACCTTTTATGACGGCCCGCCTACCGCAAATGGAAAGCCCCATATCGGCCATGTGGAAACTCGTACCATAAAGGATATGATTCCCAGATACCGTACCATGAAGGGATATATGGTGCCCAGAAAAGCTGGATGGGATACCCACGGCCTTCCTGTGGAGCTGGAGGTGGAAAAGCAGCTGGGCCTGGACGGCAAGGAGCAGATTGAGGCATATGGACTGGCGCCTTTTATCGACAAATGCAAGGAGAGCGTGTGGAAATACAAGGGAATGTGGGAGGATTTCTCCCGTACGGTAGGCTTTTGGGCCGATATGGACAATCCCTATGTGACCTATCACGACGATTATATTGAGTCCGAGTGGTGGGCTTTAAAGACAATATGGGATAAGGGGCTTCTTTACAAGGGCTTTAAGATTGTACCCTACTGTCCCCGCTGCGGTACGCCTCTGTCCAGCCACGAGGTGGCCCAGGGCTACAAAGCGGTTAAGGAGCGTTCGGCGGTAGTACGCTTTAAGGCAGTGGGAGAGGATGCTTATTTCCTGGCGTGGACCACAACGCCCTGGACGCTTCCTTCCAATGTGGCCTTGTGTGTGAACCCTGAGGAAACCTATGTAAAGGCAAAGGCGGCGGACGGTTATACCTACTACATGGCCCAGGCGCTTTTGGACAAAGTATTGGGGCCTCTTGCCAAAGAGGGAGAGGCGGCCTATGAGATTCTTGAGACCTTCGGCGGAAAGGAATTGGAACGCCGGGAATACGAACCGCTTTTTGCCTGCGCGGGAGAGGCTGCCGCAAAGCAGAATAAGAAAGGTCATTACATCACCTGCGACACCTATGTAACCATGACGGATGGTACCGGCATTGTACACATAGCGCCTGCCTTCGGCGAGGACGACGCAAGAGTGGGAAGAGCCTATGACCTGCCCTTTGTGCAGTTTGTGGATGGCAAGGGCGATATGACCCAGGAGACGCCCTACGCTGGAAAATTTGTAAAGGACGCAGACCCGGAGATCATAAAGGATTTGGACAAGGAAGGAAAGCTGTTTGCCGCTCCTAAATTTGAACACGATTATCCCTTCTGCTGGAGATGTGATACGCCGTTAATTTACTATGCAAGAGAGTCCTGGTTTATTAAAATGACCGCCGTCAGAGACGATCTGGTGCGCAACAACCAGACCATCAACTGGATTCCTGCATCCATCGGAGAGGGACGTTTTGGCAACTGGCTGGAGAATATCCAGGACTGGGGAATTTCCCGCAACCGCTACTGGGGCACACCCTTAAATATCTGGGAGTGTGAGTGCGGCCATATGCACTCCATCGGCAGCAGGCAGGAGCTGTGTGAGATGAGCGGAGATGAAAGGGCAAAGACCGTGGAATTTCACAGGCCATACATTGATGAAATCACCATCACCTGCCCCAAATGCGGAAAGCAGATGAAGCGTGTGCCGGAGGTGATTGACTGCTGGTTTGACTCCGGAGCCATGCCTTTTGCACAGCATCACTATCCCTTTGAGAATAAGGAGCTGTTCGAGAAGCAGTTTCCCGCAGATTTTATTTCCGAGGCGGTGGACCAGACCAGAGGCTGGTTTTATTCCCTGCTGGCGGAGTCTACTTTGCTGTTCAACAAGGCGCCATACAGGAACGTTATTGTCATGGGGCATGTGCAGGATGAAAACGGCCAGAAGATGAGCAAATCCAAGGGCAACGCGGTAGACCCCTTTGAGGCGCTGGAGACCTACGGCGCAGACGCCATCCGCTGGTATTTCTATACAAGCTCGGCTCCCTGGCTGCCCAAGCGCTTTTCCGGCAAGGCAGTGCAGGAGGGGCAGCGCAAATTTATGGGCACCCTTTGGAATACCTACGCCTTCTTTGTGCTGTATGCCAATATTGACGGCTTTGACGCTTCCAAATATACGCTGGAATATGATAAGCTGACTGTGATGGATAAGTGGCTCTTGTCCAGACTTAACACTGTTGTAGGCCAGGTTGACAAAAACCTTGACCAGTACCGCATTCCCGAGGCTGGAAAGGCTCTGCAGGATTTTGTGGACGAAATGAGCAACTGGTATGTGAGAAGAAGCCGTGAAAGATTCTGGGCCAAGGGGATGGATCAGGATAAGATCAATGCCTACATGACGCTGTACACTGCCCTGGTGACCATCTGTAAGGCGGCGGCACCCATGATTCCCTTCATGACGGAGGAAATTTACCAGAATCTGGTGAGAAGTGTGGATCAGGACGCCCCGGAGAGTATCCATCTGTGCGACTTCCCCGTTGTGGAGGAAGCCTTTATCGACGGGAAGCTGGAAGAGAGCATGGAAGAGGTGCTGGATGCGGTGGTTATGGGAAGAGCCTGCAGAAATGAGGCTAATATCAAAAACCGCCAGCCTGTGAGCAAAATGTACGTGAAGGCGGACTTCACACTCAGTGATTTTTACAAGGATATCATAGCGGATGAATTAAATGTAAAAGAGGTTATATTCACTGATGATGTGAGAGACTTTACCTCTTATACCTTTAAGCCCCAGCTGCGGACGGTGGGGCCCAAGTATGGCAGGCTGCTGGGCGGCATCCAGAAAACGCTGGCGGCCCTTTCCGGCAATGAGGCCATGGATGCGCTCAACAGGGACGGCAGGCTGTCCTTTGACATTGACGGCACCGCTGTGGAGCTTTCCAAAGAGGACCTTCTGATCGAGGTATCCCAGAAGGAGGGCTATGTGTCTCAGGAGGATAACCGCATGACGGTTGTGCTGGACACCAATCTCACCGACGAGCTGGTGGAGGAAGGCTTTGTGTATGAGATCATCAGTAAAATACAGACCATGCGTAAGGATGCGGGATTTGAGGTGATGGATCATATCAGAGTATCCTTAAGAGGAAACGACAGGCTTTCAGCCATTGCCGAGAGAAACCGTGACGCCATCTGCACGAAGGTATTGGCGGATGGGTTTACAAAAGAGGCGGACTATGCCGTTTCCAGGGAGTGGAATGTAAATGGAGAAAATGTGGTAATTTCTATAGAAAAGGTTTAAATGAGAAACGTCCCTTAAGACAGGCTGCCGTAAAAGCTGTCTTAAGGGACGGATTTATCTGAAAACAAATTGGTTTTTCCCATTTTTCTTGGCTTCATATAGCAGACGGTCGGCGTCCCGATACAATTCTTCAATGGTACAGTTTTCCCTTGCGGTGACCACTCCGATACTGCAGGTTACGTTCCCGTCATCTAATTCAATCTGTTCCACCTTTTCCTTTAAGTCGTTTACTAAACTCCTCATTTCCGATTCAGACATGAGATAGGAGATGAAAGCCACAAATTCATCGCCTCCAAGCCGCCCTATAACGCCCTTGTTCCCAAATTCATTTTTCAGGCTGCGGGCCACGTTTACCAATACCCTGTCGCCGGATGGATGTCCGTACTGGTCGTTGATTTCCTTGAAATAGTCGATATCCAGAATGACAAAGTATCCGTTTTTGTTATCCTGGACAAACTTAAGCTTCTCAAGAAGCTTTCTGCCAGTCAGAAAAAACTGTCCCCTGCCGGGAAGCTCCGTCAGGTCATCCATTTTTGCTTCATAGTAGGTATAGTTGAAATTTTTTTTGTACAGTACAACCACAAGAAGAATCAGAGAAAATAAAGAGATAATTCCTAACAGAAATTGAAGCTGCAGATGATAAGAAAAATGATCTGTGAGCTGTACCCCATATCGGGACATCACACTGCTGATGCGGTTGATAAAATACCATGCCACGCTGATAGATGCAATGAAGGCCAAGGCTAAGATGAGAAAAAGCCTTCCCTTGTTATGGGCAATGTGCAGCTCCACCCCGTCAACTGCCTGGATCCGGCCGGCAAGCTTTTCTGCCTGTCTGGAGTGGTACGCTGCATAGCAGAAGAGAACGCAGGCCTCTTGTGTCAAAAGAAATGGGAGGAACCCACCGTTGGAGACGCCGTCCAGCGCATTAGCCACACCCAGTCCCGACTCTGGAAATAATATTTCCAGGAAAGCGTATACAAAAATGGAATGAAGCAGCCTGCCGATAGAGGTGACCAGTATAATGCCTGCCAAGGGATGACGGCTCCGTTTTGCAGCCTGATATAAAAGCCCGGCAGCAAATCCGAACAGGGATCTTGCGCCCACGCTTAACAGAATGCTTTGTACAGGCTTGCCGCTCATGACAGGAGAGAAAAAAACATCCCCTCCTTCCACGTAAAACGCCGAGGCCTTCCACATGGAGGAAAGGCCGAATACGACGCCTACAAGAGCCGCCTCCCTGGCTCCCAAAAGACAGCCTGCCAGCAAAACGGGAATATAAACGAGAGTAATGGATATGGGTTCCATATGAATATAACCGAAAGCGGAAAAGGACATCAGAAGCTCAATGGAGATAAGGGCCCAAAGCACATATCGATTGATATGAGCAGACGTATTTTCACCTTTGAATAAATGGGTCATTTTTTATCCTCCATTCTGAAGTGCTTTGCGTTTCCGTATTTTTTCATTATAGCACAGACACCCTTCTTTTTCAATTTTGCCCACATGACTGTTAATCGGCACGGGCTTATGATATAATGAGCGCAAGCGGGCATACGGCCGGCGCCGTTGTGTATGCGGCACTTTCACAGGAAGGGAAATAATGAAGGAAAATGAACAAAAGAGATCATCTGCAAAAAAATACTCTCTATGAATGGCTGGCCTTTGGAGGCTTTGCCTTGCTCCTTTTACTGGCCCATGCTCTGATCTGCCCGGATTTCGGCGACGATGTGACCTACGCCGGGATATGGGGAAAGCAGCCCCTTTTTGCTTTTTTACAGGAGCGCTATTTGAAATGGTCCTCCCGGGTGGTGATTGAGGCTGTGATGCTGCCCCTTACTGCGGTTTCTCCCTGGGTGTGGCGGATTTTGGATGTGTTTATGCTCCTGCTTCTTGTGTGGATTACGGCAGATCTGTTTGGAACTGAAAAAAAGCTTCAGGCACAGATACTGTTTTTTGCCATGCTGTGGACGGTGCCCTTTTTTTCCTTAAGCAGCGCCGGATGGATCACCACTACCGTGAATTATCTATGGACCCTGACCCTGGGTCTTGTGGCCCTGCGGCCCTTGAAGCATTGGCTGAAGGGGGAAAAATGTCCGCCTGCGGAATATATAGCCTGCCCCTTGTGTGTGCTGTATGGGGCAAACATGGAGCAGATGGGTGCGATTTTGCTGGGGGCTTATCTGGTAATGGGTCTGTATCTTCTGGCGGAAAAAAGGAAGCTTTCCCCCTTTTATTTCGTACAGCTTGGGCTTGTAGTGCTGTCCCTTTTCTTTATTCTGTGGGCGCCGGGCAATGGCGAGCGGACAATCTCTGAGACGGAGCGCTTTTTCCCGGAATTTTCCTCCTTTTCCGCATATGAAAAGCTGTGGATGGGCTTTCTTGAGACCGCCCACTATTATCTGGCTGCCGGACATGAGCAGGTAAGCTATCTATTCGGTGTTTTGGCGGGGGGATTGTTTTTGACGACCCTTGGGGCGGGGAAAAGCCTTTCCGGCAAAAAAAAGAAATGGCTTCTGTTTTTTATAAGCCTGTGTCCCCTGGCCTTTTACTGGGGCGTGGGGCATCTTGGAAATTTCCTGCTGAATTCCGGGATTCTTACCAGAGGCAGAGACGGCGTGGGGGTGCTTGCCCAGAACAGGCAGCTTCCGGGCTTGTCTTATTTTTCCGCGCCGCTCATTGTGTTCCAGACACTTGTATATCTGGCTGTGATGGCCTGTGTGGCCTTGACCATAGCCCTTCTTTACGGAAAGAGCAGGGAAACCGGATTTCAGCTTTTGATTCTGGGAGCAGGTCTTTTGTCCAGAGTGATTGTGGGCTTTTCTCCCACTCTTTACGCTTCCGGGGACAGAACGGCCATTTATTGTTCCGCAGCCCTTTTGATTGTTACCCTGAGAAATCTGCAGTATTTTTTGGGGCAAAAGCCGGGGGCTTTTCTGAGGGCGGCAGGAGGGTGTTATCTGGGAATCTGCATTTTAGGAAATCTATTGTAAAAAGAAGTTGGAAAAAAAGCGGAAATTTGTTATAATGGAAACGGTTCTGAAAAGAATTGAGGGATTTTGGAAAGGAGACAGTATTTTGAGAGAGTTGATCACAAAGAGAAATCGGTTTGATAAAGAGCTTTTTAAGAAAAACGTGCTGTATAACGTGAAGACGCTTTACAGAAAGACGCTGGAGGAAGCGACTCCACAGCAGATTTTCCAGGCGGTATCCTACGCCGTTAAGGATCAGATTGTGGAAAACTGGATGGAGACCCAGAAAGCCTATGAGAAGGAAGACCCTAAAATGGTCTATTATATGTCCATGGAATTTCTTATGGGACGCGCTCTGGGCAATAATATGATTAATCTTCAGGAATACGAGCCCATCAAGGAGGCCATGGAGGAGCTTGGGCTGGATTTGAATTTTGTGGAGGATCAGGAGCCGGATGCAGCGCTGGGAAACGGCGGGCTGGGACGTCTGGCAGCCTGCTTTCTGGATTCCCTGGCTACCCTTGGGTATCCTGCCTACGGCTGCGGCATTCGCTATCGTTATGGCATGTTTAAGCAGGAAATCCGGGACGGTTATCAGGTGGAGGTGCCTGACAACTGGCTTGCGGACGGCAATCCCTTTGAGCTGCGCAGGCCCGAGTATGCAAAGATTGTAAAGTTCGGCGGCTATGTGGCGGTACATACCGACGAAAGAGGGCGCAACGTGTTTACCCAGGAGGGTTATCAGTCTGTGAAGGCAATCCCTTATGATCTGCCTATCGTGGGCTATGGAAACGGTATTGTAAATACGCTTCGTATCTGGGACGCCCAGCCGGTAGAGTGCTTTCAGCTGGATTCCTTTGACAAGGGAGATTATCAGAAGGCGGTGGAGCAGGAAAACCTTGCAAGAAACATTGTGGAGGTTCTCTATCCCAACGACAATCATTACGCAGGAAAGGAGCTGCGCTTAAAGCAGCAGTATTTCTTTATCTCCGCATCCGTGCAGGAGGCTGTGGAAAAATACATGAGAAAGCATGATGATATCCGCAGCTTTCATGAAAAGGTTACCTTCCAGTTAAACGACACCCATCCCACGGTGGCCATTGCGGAGCTGATGCGGGTGCTGATGGATGACTATTATCTCACCTGGGAGGAGGCCTGGGAGGTGACTACCAGAACCTGTGCCTACACCAATCACACCATTATGGCGGAGGCATTGGAAAAGTGGCCCATAGAGCTGTTTTCCAGACTGCTCCCCAGAATTTACCAGATTGTGGAGGAGATCAACCGCCGTTTCATTTTGGAAATCCAGCATAAATATGGAGGGGTTCCCGGCGTAAATGTACAGGACAAGATCCGAAAAATGGCTATTATCTACGACGGACAGGTGAAAATGGCCCACATGGCCATTGTGGCGGGGTATTCTGTAAACGGTGTGGCTCGTCTGCACACGGAGATTCTAAAGAAGCAGGAGCTTAAGGATTTCTATGAGATGTTTCCTGAGCGTTTCAACAATAAGACCAATGGAATTACCCAGAGAAGATTTCTGCTTCACGCAAATCCCCTTTTGGCAGACTGGGTGACGGATCATGTGGGAAGAGAGTGGATCACAGACCTTCCCCAGATTGGCCGGCTGAAAATTTATGCGGAGGATAAAAAGGCCCAGCAGGAATTTATGAATATCAAATACCAGAATAAGGTGCGTCTTGCCAGATATATCATGGAGCACAACGGGATCGAGGTAGACCCCAGATCCATCTTTGACGTGCAGGTGAAGCGTCTCCATGAGTACAAGAGACAGCTCCTCAATATCCTTCATGTGATGTATCTTTATAATGAACTGAAGGAGCATCCGGAGATGGATTTCTTCCCCAGAACCTTCATTTTCGGGGCAAAGGCGGCGGCAGGCTATGTCAATGCAAAGCTGACCATTAAGCTGATCAATTCCGTAGCGGATGTGGTGAATAACGACAGCTCCATCAACGGAAAAATTAAGGTGGTATTCATCGAAAACTACAATGTGTCCAATGCGGAGATCATTTTTGCAGCGGCGGATGTATCCGAGCAGATTTCCACTGCCAGCAAGGAGGCGTCCGGCACCGGCAACATGAAATTTATGTTAAACGGCGCATTGACCCTTGGCACCATGGATGGGGCAAACGTGGAGATTGTGGAAGAGGTAGGCGAGGAGAATGCGTTTATCTTCGGACTGTCTGCAGAGGAGGTTATAAATTATGAAAACCACGGGGGCTACAACCCGATGGAGATTTTCAACAATGACCAGGATATCAGAAAGGTGCTTATGCAGCTGATCAACGGCACCTTCGCACCCCAGGATCCGGAGCTGTTTCGACCCTTGTACAACTCTCTTTTGAACACGCTCTCCACTGCGAAGGCGGACACCTATTTTATCTTAAAAGACTTCAAGCCTTACGCGGAGGCCCAGAAAAGAGTGGAGGCGGCCTACAGGGACGAGGCCGGATGGGCAAAAAGCGCTATTTTGAATGTTGCCTGCTCCGGAAAATTCACCTCGGACAGGACGATCCAGCAGTATGTGGATGAAATCTGGCATCTGGATAAGGTTGTGCTGAAATCTTAAGCTTTCTTAAGAATCGAAAGTTCACGTGTCAGAAAAGGGAAAAGCTGATATACTAAGCCTGAAAAGGACGGCTCCGGCAATGGCCGGAGGCTGTCTTGGAAAGGGCGTAAAGCAGCATGAAAACAAAAAAAATAGGCAGGCGTCCAGCAAGGCGCCTGCTGCTTTTATTTCTTCTGTGCGCCGTCTGCCTTACAGGCTGCGGCAAAGACAGCGGAGAATGGGAAAAAAGCGTTATAGAGGAACGGATTGTGATACAGGGGATTTCCGGGGAATACGATCTTTTGTTTCTCACGGACAGCCATGTGGTGTCTCTGGGAGAAGCGGCGGAGAACGGGGAAGCACAGACGGAGAACGAGGAAACGCAGGCTGAGACGGGAGCACAGGATGAGGAGAGCCGCATGCAGGAGTATGCGGCTTCCAGATACGAGGGCTTTTGCAGCCAGGACGGAACCTCCTCCCAGGAGATGTTTGCACAGGCTATGGATTATGCCCGGGAAGAGGGAGTGGACGGGGTTCTCCTAGGAGGAGATATCATTGATTCTCCATCCCAGGAAAACTTTTCCTTTTTGTCACAAGAGCTTTCCACACTTTCCATGCCCTATCTCTACACTCCCGGCAACCATGACTGGACCTTCCCCTGGGAGTATATGACCAGTAAGGGAAAGCAGGAATACCTTCCCATGCTGTCTCCCTATATGGGAGGAAATGCGGCCTTCCATACCTTAGATTTTGGGGAGTTTGTGGTGGCGGCGGTGGACAACAGCTCCGGACAGGTCAATCCTGAGGCATTGGAGAAATATGAAGAGGTGCTGGATCAGGGGAAGCCTGTGATTGTGCTGGCCCATGTGCCTTTTCTTACCCAGTCGGTGCTCACCAAGGCGAGAGAGGTGTGGAAAAGCGGCGTTGTCATTGGCGGAGGAAATTTCGGCGGAATTTATCCCGATGAGACCTCTCAGGAATTTCTGGAGATGACCACCGCTTCCGACAGCCCCGTGGTGGCGGTTTTGGCCGGACATGTGCACTTTTACGACAAGGATGTGATAGAAGGGGAGAAGGATGTGCTGCAGATTGTGGGGGATGCGCTCTTTCACGGCAGCGCCCTGAGGCTGCGCATTACGGGGAGGGGGTAGGAGATTCTTTTCATTTCCGCCGTCCCTTTACCAAAAGAACCCCATACAACGCCAGAGCGGCTTCAAAAATATGCGTCCCGGGGGACAATACCCCATGCAGGCTTGGGGAAAGGACATACACTGTTCCAAGACACAAAAAAACCAGAAGCAGCCCGATGCCAAGAAATGCTGTAAATGTGAAATACGTGGTTCCCCGCACCAGAAAGTAATAAGCAAACAGCCCCAGCGTCACCATAAAGCACAGATTCCATAGAATAAGCTCTGGGAATGGGACACGGAAGGTTTTTGCGGCGTTTTCGCTGATTTTCTGATAAATCCACAGGCCTGACGCCAAAAACAGGGGATATGCCACGAGTAACAGACTGGTTCGTATTTTTTTCATCTCTATCTCCTTTCAGATGATCTGAGGTCATTTTTCCATTGCATCCCACGATTTCATCCTTTATAATATTACATTATGACATGAAAAAGAGGAGGAAACAATAGCTATGATAGAATTATTTTCAGGCGGCGCATACCTGATAAACGGCAGTGAGCTTGTGGCTGATACGCCAGAGGCGGCTCAGGAGATAAAGCAGAAAACCGGTAAAGAGGTTACCAGCAGGGAAGCGGCAAAGGCCACTATGGCCTATGGCATTTTGGAAAGCCACAATACCTCCGGTAATATGGACAAGCTCAAAATCCGCTTTGACAAGCTTACCAGCCATGACATCACCTTTGTGGGCATCATTCAGACAGCAAGAGCTTCGGGACTGACCAGATTCCCTATGCCCTATGTGCTGACAAACTGCCACAATTCCCTGTGTGCGGTGGGCGGCACCATAAACGAGGATGACCACATGTTTGGTTTAAGCTGTGCGAAAAAATATGGCGGCGTTTACGTTCCTCCTCATCAGGCTGTAATCCATCAGTACGCCAGAGAGATGCTTGCAGGGGGCGGAAAGATGATTCTGGGTTCCGATTCCCATACCCGTTACGGAGCTCTTGGCACCATGGCCATGGGCGAGGGCGGCCCGGAGCTGGTTAAGCAGCTGTTAAATCAGACCTATGATATCAATATGCCCCAGGTGGTGGGCGTTTACTTAAAGGGCGAGCCCGTAAAGGGGGTAGGCCCTCAGGATGTGGCCCTGGCAATTATCGGCGCCGTGTTCAAAAACGGATATGTAAAAAATAAGGTGATGGAGTTTGTGGGTCCTGGCGTGGCTTCCTTAAGCGCTGACTTCCGTATCGGCATCGATGTTATGACAACGGAAACCACCTGCCTGTCCTCCATCTGGGTAACGGATGAAACCATAGAGGAATTTTACGAGATTCACGGACGGAAGGAGGATTATACACAGCTAAGCCCCGGCGACGTAGCCTATTACGACGGCATGATCGTTGTGGATTTATCCGCCATCCGGCCCATGATCGCTATGCCCTTCCATCCAAGCAACACCTATACCATCGAGGAATTAAACGCAAACCTTCTGGATATTCTGGATGAGACGGAGAAGCGCGCACAGGTAAGTTTGGACGGCGCAGTGGAATTTACCTTAAAGGATAAGGTAAAGGACGGAAAATTCCTGGTGGATCAGGGCATTATTGCAGGCTGTGCGGGCGGCGGCTTTGAAAATATCTGCGCGGCAGCGGATATTTTGAAGGGGCGCTATATCGGTTCTGATGAATTTACACTGAGCATTTATCCTGCATCCATGCCCGTTTACATGGAGCTGATCAGAAATGGCTGCGCGGCGACGCTGATGGAGACCGGCGCTGTGATGAAGACGGCCTTCTGCGGTCCCTGCTTCGGCGCGGGGGATACGCCTGCCAACAATGCCTTCAGTATCCGGCACTCTACCAGAAATTTCCCCAACCGTGAGGGTTCCAAGCTCCAGAGCGGACAGATCGCCTCTGTGGCGCTTATGGACGCCCGCTCCATTGCGGCAACGGCTGCGAACCAGGGCATTCTTACCCCGGCTACGGATTTTGACGGTGAATTTGGCAGATACAAATATCATTTTGACAGCAAAATTTATGCAAACCGTGTATTTGATTCTAAGGGCGTGGCTGATCCTGATGTGGAGATTCACTTTGGGCCCAATATCAAGGACTGGCCTGCAATGGGAGAGCTTCCTGAGAATCTGGTGCTGCAGGTGGTCAGCGAGATTCATGACCCTGTGACCACAACGGATGAGCTGATTCCTTCCGGAGAAACCTCCTCCTACCGCTCCAATCCTCTGGGGCTTGCAGAATTTACCTTAAGCCGCAAGGACCCTGAGTATGTGGGACGTGCAAAGGCCATTCAGAAGGCGGAGAAGGCCCGTATGGAGGGAAAGGAGACCTGTGAGGCGCTGCCGGAGCTTAAGGAGGTTATGGCGGTCATCAACGAAAGATTCCCTGAGGCTTATCAGGCCAACACAGGCTTTGGCTCCACTATTTTTGCGGTAAAGCCCGGGGACGGCTCTGCAAGAGAGCAGGCTGCCTCCTGCCAGAAGGTGCTGGGAGGCTGGGCGAATATTGCCAACGAATATGCCACCAAGCGTTACCGCTCCAACCTGATCAACTGGGGCATGCTTCCCTTCCTGATTGAGGAGGGAGAGCTTCCCTTCCGGAATCTGGACTATCTTTTCCTGCCGGATATCAAGAAGGCTGTGGAGGAGAAGGCGGAGGTCATTACGGCTTATGTGGTGACAAAGGAAGGACTGAAGGAATTTACGCTGCGCCTGGGAGATTTGACTGACGAGGAGCGCCAGATTATTTTGAAGGGCTGCCTGATTAACTATAACAGGGTATGAGGAGCAGAAACGCTTCGGAATGGAGGAAAAAATGGAATTTAACAAACCTGTATCCAATCCTATGCTGGTGGGGGCCATAGAGCTGATGAAGGCTGAGGATACGCCGGATCACAGAAATATGTTTTTAAATGAAATGATGAAGGCGTTTTTTCTGGCTCCGGCTATCGTAGAACCGGCTCCGGAGCCTGACGAGACGGGAAAGGTAAAGCTGGCTGCGGGCAGCAAGGTGCAGTTTCCCATGCTGACCACCAAGGACGGAAAACGGTTTTTCATGGCCTTTACAGACTGGATGGAGCTGAAAAAGTGGAAGGACGAGGAAAACCAGCAGACCTTTGCCTTAAAATTTGAGGATTATGCTGCCATGCTGCTTCGAAAGGACGCTCAGGGCAATACAAGCCCGGCGCTGGGCTTTGTCATTAATCCCTACGGTGGAAATATTGTAATCTCCAAGGAGATGGCCGCGGGGCTTATGGCGGCCAGACTGGCCAAGGCAAAGGGGAAAAATCCAGAGGAAAAATAAGCTAAAGTTTTTAACAGTAAGGTCGATATACTTATTACAAAAGGCTGCCGGGCCAGCAGGCCTTTGAGTAATAAGAAATGACACCACGGATGGTAATTATGCGGGAGAAGGGATTCTCCCCATAGCTGCCATCCTTTTTTATGAGGGACAGGATGTTGGTCATAAAAAAAGTTCTATAAAGCTTCGCCGGTCTGCCAGGGAAGGCCGGGCGGCGCGGCGGTGTAGAATGGGTGCTCATCAAAGGAGCGTGAAAGGAGTTGAGAATTGATTCCAGTACCATAAACATGGGATCTGCCAGAAGCTATCAGGCTTCTGAGGTAACAGTGGGACGCTACAGGGTTACGGACTATCTGACCGGGGTGACCCAGAGCGGAACGTCGGTGGGGACTATGGTCAGCCAGGAGAAGGAAGATACTTATGGGGAAGACCAGACCTCATTGAAAGAAAGCGTCTCGGACATATGGGAGTGGAACAACCGTTTCAGCACAGCGTCATACAGAGTGACTTGGCGCAGTGAAAACAGCCGGACCATGATGGAGCTGAAAGAGTTGACCGTGCGCTATATTTTTGAGCTGCTTTTCGGCTCGCCAAAGGAGAGACTGAACAGACAGCTGTCCCAGGAAGCCCGGCAGACTGCAGCCGATACCCAGTTTGTGTCCAACGCAAAAATGATAGACTATCGGCAGGAAACCTGGAGGACGGAGTGGGAGAGTACTTCATTTTCCACGGTGGGAACCGTGAAAACCTCCGATGGAAGGGAAATCCATTTTAATGTGGAGGTGGGAATGAGCCGTGCGTTTCAGGAATATTACGGCACGGAGCTGAATCTGGCCGCCTTTCAGATGTGCGATCCTCTGGTGATCAATCTGGACACGGACGCAGCCGCTTTTTCCGATCAGAAATTCTTTTTTGACATTGATGGGGACGGAGCTTGGGATCGGGTATCCATGCTGGAACAGGGCAGCGGCTATCTGGCCCTTGATAAAAATGGAGACGGTGTGATCAATGACGGAAAGGAGCTGTTCGGCACCGCAAGCGGAGACGGCTTCCGTGATCTTGCACAGTATGACGAGGATGGGAACGGGTGGATAGACGAAAATGACGCCGTGTGGTCCAAGCTGCAGATTTGGTGCAAGGATGAAAACGGACAGGATGTGCTTTACCGTCTGGCGGACAAGGGAATAGGCGCCATCTGCCTGCAGAATGTCTCCACCGATTTTACCCTGAAGGGACAGGACGGGGTAAGCGGCAGGATCTGCAGCACGGGCATTTTTCTATACGAGAACGGCAGTGCTGGAACCATCCAGCATGTGGATGTGGCAAAATATGAAGAGGAGGCATAGAATAAAAAGAGAATAGTATTTAGCGGGAATTGTTATCATAAAAAAGTCAAAACAAGTTTTGGTTCTAATTGGTTTCATTTTTCTACTGCCCTACATTTTTTCCATGCTCTGGTCCGGGAGACATGACACAGGCCTGGAAGGAGAGCCCCAGCAGTCCTTACAAGAGGATATTGTCCTTTGTCTGGAGGATGAGCGGGGAAAGCTTACCATGACAATGGAAGAGTATCTCTGCGGCTATCTGCCCTTAGTAATTCCGGCTCAGTATGAGAAAGAGTGCCTTCGGGCCCAGGCTGTCCTTCTCAGGACCCAGGTGATCGGAGCGTTCGCCAGGCAGGTCGCAGAGGGAAAGCAGGAATTTATTCTGGAGGCGGATACCTATCTTTCCAATGAGCAGCTGGAGGAAATGTGGGGCGAAAATTATACGGAATATCAGGAAAAAATCAGACAGGCCGTGAGCAGCACCAGGGGAATTTATCTCACCTTTGAGGGGCTGCCCATCGAAGCCTGTTTTTTTCGTGTGAGCGCAGGGCGCACACGGTCTGCAGGGACCTTTCTGGGACAGGGATACGAATATCTGGCCGCGGTGGATTGTCCCAAGGACTATCTCTCCCAGGACTACCTCACCCAGGAAAAGTACAGCCGCACCAAGCTTGAAAAGCTTCTGGGAGGAACCATTGCGCAGCTTTCCTACGATGACTCCGGCTATGTGGAGTGGGTGACCATAGTCTCTTCGGATAGTGGGGAAAGCCGGGAATACACCGGTGAGTGGCTCAGGAAAAAGCTTAAGCTTCCCAGCGCCCACATCACCATGGAGGAACAAAAGGACAAGGTTTTTTTTCAGGTAAAAGGCGCGGGACACGGCTTTGGAATGAGCCAGTTTACGGCAAACGAGATGGCTGTCCAGGGAGCTGATTATCAAACCATTCTTTCCTATTTTTTTCAAAATATTACATTTGACAAATACCTTCAGCCCTGAATAAATGCGTCTGTTTCGGCAAGACTAACAGAGAAGAAAAAATCGTGCATATGGCGCGTTCACTGTATTTGGAAGGAAGGAATGGAAAATGAAGAGAAACAGGAAAAACAGCATAAGAAAAGAGCGGATTATCATGATTGCTTCTTCCGCATTTGTCTTGACGGCACTTACCCTGACAGGAATCTATATGAAGGAAGGAAACGTAGAGTCCAAGGATGACGGTTATACCATAGATTTTACAGCTTTGGATGAGCAGGAAAACATTACGGATATCGCCCAAAATAACCAGTCCACAGAGTCCGGCCACAGCCTGCAGGAGAATATGGAAGGAAACGGACAGAGCGCCCTGGCCGGGGAAGAAGGTCTGGACGCACAGGATAACATCCTGCAGGATGACCAGGTTCTGGAAGACGACTTGGATTATATGCCCATGGAGGCGGGATCCAGTCTGGTGGAAATTCCCGGGCTTACCGATGGCAGCGCTCTGACCCAGAACGAAGAGGAGCTTTTGACACAGGAGCCTAATCAGGAGAATGGGGAGACAGACGGCCAAAAGGACAGCGCACAGACGGATGCCAAGGAGAGTGCAGTGATCTTAAAGGAACTGAGCTTTTCTGAGAGTGAGGGACTGATCAGACCGGTAAGCGGCCAGGTGCTTTTGCCCTACAGCATGGATGCCAGCGTTTATTTTGCCACTTTGGATCAATATAAATATAATCCGGCCGTCATTTTTTCCGCAGAGGAGGGAACTTCGGTTGCGGCGTGCGCCGAGGGCCGGGTAGTGAATATTTTTGAAAATGAGGAAATCGGACATGCTGTGACGCTGGATCTGGGAAACGGCTATCAGGCTACCTACGGGCAGCTTGGAGAGATACAGGTGACCCTTGACAGCTATGTGAACGCGGGCGATATCATTGCAAAGGTTGCGGCGCCCACAAAATATTTCAGCGTGGAGGGAAGCAACCTTTACTTTGAGCTGACAAAGGACGGAGTCTGCGTGAATCCGGAAAATCTGTTTTAGGGAGCCAAAGGAATGTATATTGTAGGCGGCAGAATCAAGACCATGGCGGGAAAAGAGATACCGGAGGGCGTGATTCACATTACAGAGGGTAAAATAGCGCAGATTGGGAGAAAAGGGGAGGTCCCCATTTCCCCAAAGGAAAAAGAGCAGGTTCTTGTGGTAAAGGAAGGGCTCATTCTGCCGGGACTGATGGAGGCTCACTGCCATATGGGTATTATGGAGGAAAAAAAGGGCATGGAGGGAGATGACTGTAACGAGACCGTAAACCCGGTTACGCCCTACCTGAGAGCCCTGGATGGAATCAATCCCATGGACGCAGCCTTTGGGGACGCTGTCCGGGCCGGCATCACCGCCGCCATGATAGGTCCGGGAAGCTCCAATGTGGTAGGAGGCCAGTTTGTTCTTCTAAAGACCTGGGGAAGAAGGGTGGATAAGCTGATCGTTAAGGCGCCTTCAGCCATGAAGGTAGCCTTCGGGGAAAATCCTAAGGTAAATTATTCGGGACAGAACAAAAGTCCCTGTACCCGTATGGCCATTGCCTCGCTGCTTCGAGAGGAGCTGTTTTCTGCCCTGGAATACAAAGAGAAGAAGGAAAGCGCAGAAAAGAGAGGGGAGTCCCTTCCAAAGGATTTTAAAAAGGAATGCTGGCTGCCTGTGCTGCGCGGAGAAATTCCATTAAAGGCCCATGTACACAGAGCGGATGATATTTTTACCGCCATCCGCATTGCGGAGGAATTCGGCTTGAAGCTGACGCTGGATCATTGCTCGGAGGGGCATTTGATCGCCAGAGAGATCGCAGAGAGTGGATTTCCTGCTATTGTAGGGCCGGATCTCACCAGCCGCAATAAGATAGAGGTTCAGAACATGGCCTTTAAAACGGCGGGAGTGCTGAATCAGGCGGGGGTGATGACGGCCATCACAACTGATCATCCGGTGTCTTTGATTCAGACACTTCCTATTTGCGTGGGTCTTGCGGTAAAAGCGGGTCTTCCTCTGGAGGAAGGCTATAAGGCCATGACCATTTATCCGGCAATCATCTGTGGCGTTTCTCACCGCATGGGGAGCCTGGAGGTGGGAAAGGATGCAGATATCGCCATTTATGATGGAAATCCCATGGAGATTTTTACCAAAACCCTTTACACCATAATCGACGGTGAAGTTGTGTATGATGCTTACAGGGACGAAAAAAGGACGTTGCTTTCTCAAAAAATAGTGATAAAATGAATTCATGCCGGGCCCCGTGTAAGGGGTGTCCGGAAACACAGGAGGAAAGTTTTGAAAAGATACATGGGGATTGGTCCGGCGGTCTGTGCGGGGCTGGCGGCACTGCTTCTTGGCGGCTGCGGACGGACGGACACCCAGGGAGCTTCCCAGGGGCTGTCCCGGGGAACGATCTTGAGCATGGAGAGCACGCCGGTGATAGATTACACCCTTCCTCACTTAACGCCCAATATTTTGGTGGACAGTGTGGGATATGAGGCGGGAAGGGAAAAGGAGGCTGCCGTAAAGGGAAAGGAGCTTCCTGAGACCTTTCAGCTGTATGATGCGGAGACGGGAGAGGTAGTATACCGGGGAACCATTGAAGAGGTAAGCTGCGACCAGGAGCTTGGGCTGTACATGGGATACGCGGACTTCAGCGAATACACCGGAGAAGGGATCTGTTATCTGGAATGTAAGGGCATTGGAAGGTCCTATTCCTTTTCCATACAGAAGAACTTGTATGGACAGCTTTACGAAGAGCTGTCACAGGAAATATTGGCAAGGTGCACGGAAAATACGGCTCAGGCATGGGAGATTATGGAGCTTTTGACTGCCTGTGAGTGGTATCCCCAGCTTTTGGAAGATGTAGATGAGGATCAGATACCGGATACCTTAGAGGAAATCGGACTGTGGATACAGGCCGTGGAGGAAGTGGAGGCTTTTGAGGAAAATGATGCGCTCTATGCCGCGCTTCTGGCAAAATTCAGCTACGTTTACCAGAAATATGACCGTACCTTTGCAACCCAGTGCCTGCAGAAGGCCAGCCAGGTGTTTGAAAAGGCACAGAGCACGCTGCAGAAGGATACGGAAATTTTTTTTGCGCTGACAGAGCTTTTCAGGGCTACGGGGCTTTCTACATACGGAAAACAGATTCGGGATTACAGGACTTATTTTGAGAACAACACAAGCTATCTGGAGGAAGAGGAATATCTTTACGGAAGCATGACGTATCTTTCCACCAGACAGAAGGTGGACAGAGAGCTGTGCAGCATTTTTATGGAAAAGCTTATGGACCGGGGTGAGGAGATATCGGTGCGCTGTGAGGAAATCATTCATCCGCTGGAAGCCAGAAACAATGGAGCAGGACAGCTGCTAAATCAGGCAGGACAGTTGTCATGCGCAAACTATGTGTTGAATAATTATCAGTATACAAGTGTAATAGAGAAATTCCTTCATTATCTGATGGGAGAAAATTTGGAGTCCGTCTGCTTTTATTCCCCCAAGGAGGCGCAGAGCGGCTATCTGCTTTTGTTCGCACAGCTTGCGGCTACAGCGGATATCACAGAAGGACAGACGATAGATGAATAGCGCGGATAAACGCAGAAAAGAGGATTGATTATGAAAGTAGTAGTTTTGGCCGGAGGAACAAGCACGGAGCGGGATGTATCCCTAAGCTCCGGCAGCATGATTTACAGAGCATTGAAAAAAAACGGACACCAGGCCATATTGCTGGACGTATATCTGGGATATGAAGGAAATGTGGAGGGCATTTTTGAGCGGGATGAGGACTGGGCGGCCCAGGTGGGGGCCATCTCAGAGAAAAACCCGGATTTGGACGTCATCAGAGCCATGAGGCCGGATGGAGATAAAAATTTTTTTGGACCCAATGTACTTTCTCTGTGCAAAAGCGCGGACGTCGTATTTATGGCGCTGCACGGTGCAAACGGAGAGGATGGAAAGATACAGGCTTGCTTTGAGCTTATGGGAATTACCTATACGGGAACAGATTTTGTAAGCTCGGCCATTGCTATGGACAAGGGAATCACAAAGGACATTTTCCGGGCATATGGTATTCCCACACCAGCAGGCCTGCGGCTTAAAAAGGGGGAGAGGGAGCGGGAGAAAGTGCCCTATCCCTGCATTGTAAAAGCCTGCTGCGGAGGCTCCAGCGTTGGCGTCTCTATTGCCAGAAACGAAGGAGAGTACGAGAATGCCAAGGAGGAGGCCTTTTTGTATGACAATGAGGTGATTGTGGAGCAATACATAGAGGGAAGAGAATTTTCCGTGGGGGTTATGGACGGGAAAGCGCTGCCGGTCATAGAAATCGCGCCAAAGCAGGGATTTTATGATTATAAAAATAAGTATCAGGCGGGAAGCACTATAGAAACCTGTCCTGCCAGGCTTTCCAGGGAAGAGACAGAGAAAATTCAGAGGCTGGCGGAGCTTGCCTATGAGGCGCTGCGCATGAAAAGCTATGCCCGCATGGATTTTATGAAAAATGACCAGGGAGAATTTTTCTGTCTGGAGGCCAACACCCTTCCGGGCATGACTCCTACATCGCTGCTGCCCCAGGAGGCTGCGGCTGTGGGAATGAGCTTTGAGGAGCTGTGTGAGAAAATCCTGCAGTACGCTGTAACAGATAAATGAGAGGTATGGATATGGAGCTTACCGTAGAACAGATTGCAGAGGCCTTAAAGGGCAGGCTGGTATGGAAGGGAAGTCCCAGGGATCTCCGCAGGGCCGTTTCGTGTGTGACGCTGGACTCACGGCAGATTGCGGAAAACGGAGTGTTTGTGGCCACTGTGGGACAGAGAGTGGACGGCCACAAATTTGTGTCCCAGGTGTTCGAGAAGGGGGCCTGTCTGGCCATTGTGGAAAAAACCCAGGAGCAGGTGGAGAAAGAGCAGGGAAGCTTAGAGAGAGAGTGGGGCAGCTATCTATTGGTGGAGGACAGCTTTCAGGCGCTGAAGGATTTGGCGGAATTTTACAGAAGCACGCTGTCCATTCCCATTGTGGGTATCACGGGCAGCGTGGGAAAAACCAGCACCAAGGAATTTATTGCAGCTGTGCTGTCTCAAAAGTATTGCGTGCTTAAGACGGAGGGAAACTTCAATAATGAGGTGGGAGTGCCTCTGACATTGCTGCGCATCCGAAAGGAGCATCAGGCGGCAGTGGTGGAGATGGGCATCAGCGATTTCGGGGAAATGCACCGGTTGAGCAGGATGGTAAGGCCAAATGTATGCGTGATCACCAATATCGGTCAGTGCCACCTGGAAAATCTGGGAAGCCGGGACGGCATTTTAAAAGCAAAATCGGAAATTTTTGATTTTATGGCCGAGGATGCGGCGGTGTGCTTAAACGGAGAGGATGACAAGCTGAGAGCCATTGCGCAGGTAAAGGGAAGAAAACCGCATTTCTTTGGCCTGGGTAATGAGCCGGGCCAGGAGGTTTATGCGTCTGACATTGTGAGCAGGGGACTTTGGGGCAGTGATGCCGCTTTGTATTTTGCGCAAGGCGCCGCACAATGTGGGGAAGAAAACGGGGAAGGAGAGGCAGTGGTTTCTTCAATCCCGATACACATTCCTCTGCCGGGAAGGCATATGGTGCTGAACGCTGCGGCAGCAGCCTGTGTGGGACGTATTTTAGGACTGACGCCAGAGCAGATTGCCCAAGGCATAGAAACGGTGAAGGCGGTCACAGGCAGAAACCATCTCATACGCCTTTCCCATTACACTTTGATTGATGACTGCTATAATGCCAATCCTGTATCCATGAAGGCGGCCATTGATCTGCTTGCAATGGCGGATACGGAAAAGACAGCGATTCTGGGAGATATGTTTGAGCTGGGTGGGGATTCCGACGCCTTGCACCGCCAGGTGGGAAGTCAGGCGGCAAGGGCGGGAATCCACAGGATTTTCTGCGTGGGAGAAAATGCCAGACATATGTATGAAGGGGCTCTTGAGGCAGCGGATGAAAAACAGACAGTGCTTTATTTTGCTGCCAGACAAGATTTGGAAAAAGCGCTTTTGGAAAGTGAAGAAAGGAATGGAAGGCCCCTGATTCCC
>NZ_CEWDFQ010000005.1:0-25290 GCF_982438285.1 Acetatifactor sp.
ACCGGCCGCTGCTCCCCTTCCTTTGGCCGCAGCCTCAAAGCAAGGAACCCATTCTGCGGGATGTCCTGCAGCTGCATCACCAGCCTACATCGGCTCACATCAAAATCAAAAGTGTCACCATATTTTAAATACGCATAAACCGTATCGTCCTCAATATTCAGCATCTGTGCCGGGATTGAATTTCCCTCAAAATCCGCCACATCTATGGAAATTTCTCTTCTCCCCTTATTGGCATAGCGCAGATTCCAGGAAAGGGGCACGTCAACCGTGCATGTCACCATTCCGGTACGCTCAAAGGGAAGTGTATTGTACACTACGGCTCCGATTTCCTGCGCCCCCAGCATGGAAAAATCAATTTCTCCCGTGACCTGCTTCAGCGATTTCTTAAGGATCGTTTCGGAAATATCCATTGTCTCACGGAACCGCTCCATCATGGCCTCCGTCACACGATCCACATGACATCCGCCAATCCCGTCATGCTGCTGATTCTGCAGCAGCTGCTTCCAGGCATGGCCAAGCAGCTGCGCCGGATACTCATTGCCAAGCAAAGCCGACCATGCGGCCGCAGGCTCCGCGCCATTGATCAGCTCATATTCTGCCTGCGCATTTTTCAGCTTTATTGGCATTCTTGCTGAAAACACGCCGTTATACAGCGGACCGAAGGGATCGCCCTTTTTCTCCACCTCCAGCATTTCCCCGCTTTTGACCGGGAGCGCATCGTAAATCTGCGGAGTAATATGGTCGCGCACCTTGCTTATATAATTTTCCAGAGATGCAATTTCAATCCTGCCGTCATCCAGGGTTTCATTCAGGCGATCCACCAGCTCTGTTATAATAGGATCCGGATTTTCCTGATCAAACCCCTGAAAAAACAGCAGTTCGTCCGTCACTGCCTTGTGGATTACTGTTTCAATCAGCCGCTTCAAGCCATCCTTTGCACTTTCAAAATCTCTGACCGGCGTCTGATTGGACAGCCAGTGATTATTCTCCGCAAGGCTCTCTCCGCACATCTGTGTCAGATACGCATCGCCTAAGTCGTCCCTGGAAAAAGCATTTTTCAGGCTGTTCCCAATCATGCGTCCTCCGCCCAAAATATAAGGCTTGTACACAAAGCGCCAAAAATTCAGCCTGTGATACTCCCCAAATGTAATTGCAAGCGACTCTTTCCCGTCCGCTCCCTTCCAGCGGAATTCCAGGGTATTCAGCTCCGTTTGATTGATGCCCCGATAGAATGTGATCGTATCCATCCCGAACTGCCGGTACAGCTGCGGAAGCTGGGAAACCTGACCCCAGCTGAAAATATTATGCGCTGCTTTCATGGTTCTTCCCAAAGCGCCCGATATCTGATGCCCCAGCAGGAGATTTCGGACAAGACATTCTCCGTTCACCAAAAATTCTGCCGGCAAAGTATACCATGGTCCGGTAAGGATGCGCCCGGCGCTGACAAGGTCTTTCACCTCCTGTGTTCTCTCAGGACGCATTTTCAGATAATCATCCAGCATAGATACCTGACTGTCCGTGTGAAAATAGCAAAATTTTTCATCCCTCTGCATGATGTCCAGCAATTCATCCACAGCCTCCACAAGACGATATTGTGTCTCTCTCAGAGACCAGCGATATTCCCTGTCCCAATGTGTATTGATAATAAGATTCATGTTTTTCATCAGAAACGCCTTCCTGCCTGTTTTGACAGGCCGTACATTTTAAAGAATTTCTCACGTCCTCCGGCCAAGCTGATCCTGCTCCCGTAAGCGGGCAGGCCGTTCAATTCCATAGTTTTTCAAGCTGCGCAACATCTGCCGGTATCCGCTGAAGCCCGCTTCCGCGGCAATTCTTTCCATGGAATAATCTGTTGTCTGCATAAGTTTTATCGCAACATTCACCCGCGTCTTTGTCAGCATTTCATGAAAAGTTTCATTATATTCCTTCTCCAATATTCGGTCAATCTGCCTTGCGCTGAGATAAAAGACCTGTGTACAGTCTTTAATCGTGATATTTGTTTTATAATTTGCCTCCAGATAATTTTTGATACTGGAAGCTCTCTGATAATTGATATTGTTCTGATTTCTGGAAATGCTTTGGATTCCCAGATTTGCAGTAGAAAAAATCAGCATACTCAATATAGTCTGCAGCATTAAAGCTTTTACCAGCAAATCGCTCTGAAATCTCTCAGCTTCTTTGTATCTGCTGAATATGGCATCCATCTGTGAAAAATTTTTTATCAAAATGCCGTCGCTGTCGCTGTATTTGCAATACAATATTTGACTGAGCCTTTGAAGCAGCAATACGCTTTCATTCTGGCTTCCATTTGCTTCCCCGCAATTCTCGGTTTTCAAGGAACATTCAATGCAATACTCTTTCATTGGATGCTGGCAGTCCGCCTTCTGGCTGTGATCAATGAATGGCGGGCAGATATAAAAATCCCCCGCTCCTACTCGGAACACATTGTCGCCAAGCCCAATCGATCCCGTTCCGTCATAGATATAGTGCATCTCATAATTCATATGAGCATGCGCAGGAATCTCCCATTCGCAATCGTCATCTATTCTCGTAAATCTAGTCACTGTAATATGAAGTCCCTCAAACTCCATATACATTTCCCGCTCCAAATACACATGTGTCTTTATCGCTTTGGTAGGAATCATACGCACACTCCTGTTAACATAATAAAACGGGCGTTCCGGCGCTCCGGCTGTTTTCTGGGGAGCCGGAGCGCCCTTCTGTGCGATCAATGCACACCGATTTTATCCTTGTACCTGATCCACATAAGACATTACATCCACCGTACTGTCTTCAATGGCCTCATCCAATAACGGAAGCACCTCTTCTTTTAATGCGGCAATGAGCTCCGCTGCAGTCTGCGTTGAAGACGGATCCAGGTATGCCACATACAGCTCCCTGTATTTGCTGTAAGCTTCATCAGAGAACTGGAAGGCAAGCTGTACCCAGGTTGTCACTGCATCCCCTGTCTCGGCATTCGCCAAAGCGCCTACCTCCTCCGGCAGGGTTACGCCCTTGATGCAGCTTCCCAGCATGACTGCGTCGATATACATCTGCGCTCCGCCTTCGGGACATGTCATAAACTGAAGGAATTTAACGGCCGCATCACCCCGGCCTTCATCCGCACATTTCTGAGAGATAAAAAATACTGCTTCCCCTGCTGGAGGCGCATATAAAAGTGGCTCGTCCAAGCCAAACTCCGAATATGCTGAATCCACATAGGGCATTGGTGCCGCACCATAGTTTACTTCATATCCGTTTTCGACCACCTGACCAGGATACCACCCGCCGTTGACATTGAAAAGCACTTCTCCGTTATTAAATAAGCCTTCATATTCCCATCCGGCGGCATTGTAATCCTCATTCCAGTATTGCGTCAGATCTTTCATTAAAGTAAAATACTCCTCAAACCGCGGATCATCGTAATTTAAAACCCCCGTTTCCAATCCCAGCATCGCTTCCGGGTAATCAATGGCTCCGTTTGGAGTTATGATGTCCAGTTTTTCCACCACGTCTGTATTATGAAACAGGTCATCCATAAAAATCCGCTCCAGCCAGCCTACATTGGTATCATTGAGATTCTGAACGCTCATGGGGATATATCTGCCATCCTCTTTGCAGACCTTCATCATTTCAATCATCTCAGTGAAAGTCTCGGGCGGTTCTGTTCCCAGGCCCAGCTCTTCCATAATGTCCTTGTTATAATACAGGTTAAACGTAAAGCCAGTCATTGCCGTGGAAATATATTTTGTTCCATCGGTGCTCATGCTGTTGACCAGTGCGCCGTCAGTGAAGCAGTCCTTCCACGTTACCCCGTTAAACACATTTTCCTGATCATAATACGCAGTCAAATCCATGATCTTTCCCTGATCAAAGTACTCCTTTGGTGCATTCCAGAAAATATCCGGTTCTGTTCCAGCAGCAAACTGCGCCGTTACCCATGTGTCATAATCCGTTGCCGGAAGCTCAATCCACTCTACTTCAATTCCTGTCATCTCCGTAAATTTATCAGAAATCTCATAAAAGCTTTCGTAAATATACTCGCCCTGACAGTGCGCAACCGAAATCGTTGTGCCTTCGTCAGCCCGCAGAGGATCTGCAGCGGTCTCTCCGGCGGCTGTCTCTGTGCCCGCGTCCACTGCGGCCGTACCCGTTGTTTCCGCACTCACTATGTCCTGGGAAGCCGATTGATCAGTCTGTTCCGTTGAACATCCTGCCAGGCCTGCCGCTGTCAAAGCTGCACACAGTCCCAGGCATAAAATCTTTTTCATCATAATTTTCCTCCTTTTCTCCTTTAAATCGTTATTTTGTATAATTTTTATAATAAAAGCGCGCTTTTTATTTGAACTTATTCTATAATCATATAATATTCGACAAATTTTATCTCTGCAATACACATCTTTGCCAGCAATATGTCAAATTTAGACGCTCTGTTGTCCTCCGGTATTTCAACGTCCAAAACCGTCTGCTTTTTCATATACTGGAATAAGATCAGTCTCTACACTGAACCAGCCGCTTTGTATCCTCTCCTTGGTATAGAAATCCCGCCACTGCCCGTCCGGCAGATAAACCCGCCTCGAGGAGGCGCCCACAGGCATGGGCGCTACCAATAAATTGTCACAAAACAAATATTCATCGTCCAGCTGATGGGTTTCTGTGTCATCCGTGTAATCGCTCACCAGTGCCCTGACCGGCGGAATTCCCGCCCTGCGGTATCCTTCAAAGGCTCTCATTAAGAGCGGCTTCAAGGTTTCACGCAGTGCCAAAAGATCTTTTGTCTCTGCCTCGCAGTGCAGTGTTTCCCAGGGAAATTCCTTACAGTACCACGCATTCAGCAGACATTGAGGCGAAAACACGCCGATCTGCAGCCTTTTTAAAAATTCCTCCTTTGAAGCGGCGTCCCTTACCTCCGGCGTCCACAAAAGTCCGCTGAAGCCTGCGGTGACACAGCCTTGGATAAAATCTGTGTAATCATAAAGATCACTGTATAAAACAAAGGGATACGGCGCGCAGAGCGCTCCTGCGTTTCGTACTTCGGAAAAGGCGGGCTTCCCATCCAGCGCCTCCAGTATCGTCTGCATATACAAGACGCCGAACAGGGCATGGTATTGCTCCCCGTCCATTCCAGAGGGAAAATCCGCCATATTGGGAAAGGACCAGCTTCCCGTATAATCACTCCCATCGCACTCATCCAGCTTAAAGCCGTCCACTCCCATTGCCACCAGCTTTTTATGGTAAGCTGCAAAAATTCTGCGGGCCTCCTTCACAGAAAAATCTGGCACTCCCCCTCCCCAGACCGTGTAATTTCCCATCAGGGGGTACAATTCCTTATAAATCGGTGAATCCGGATGTACAAAGCCATGCTCCCACAGGTTTACATGAAAGCCGAGCCGCCTCAGCGAAGCAAGCATGGAATCAGGATTCGGATAAAGCTCTTTGTTCCACACATATGAGCATGGATAAGCCTTTGACTGCCAGCCCGGCTCCAGCCCGATACAGCCCACTGCAAGCCCCCTTTCTCTCAGTCTTTTGGCCGTACGCAGAACCTGCTCCTGGGAATATCTGCTGTAACAGCGGTACACGGCGGAAAGCCCCCACTCTGGAACTGCGCAGCCTCCTCCCGACAGCATATTATATTGCGCAACGATATCCGTAATGGTCCTGCCCTCCATCACATAAAGGGTTACACCCTGTGCCGCCGGAATAAAAATACTGATGTTGGAGCTTCCCAAGTCCCTGAAAGCATATAAATCTTCTGTCGAAACAGCGATATCCTCGGCCTCTCGAATTCCCCCGTCCGTTCCTTTCAGATCAGAAGATCCAAAATAAAATTCCGCCTGACGCGCTGTGTCCACATAGATGCCGTATCCTGCGGTGCTGACAAAAAAAGGAACCGGCGCATGGGAATCCCCCGTAGCGGCCACTGGATCGGCATTTGGCCGCAGGGTAAGCTTCTTTCCCCTCAGTGCAAACGCCTTCAGCTGCAGACCCAGTCCATAAATCTGCTCCTTTGCTCCCAAAGGCATCGTCAGAGAGCACCCCCTGGCGCTGCATCGAAATTTAATCTGATCTGTATGATAATTTATCTTCGTTTCTATATATGTAAAATTTTTACAGAACAAAACCGGAGTGATTGATTCCGGGGTTCCAAATACGATTCTCTTCATCCCTTCCCCCCATCCTTTCCAGCCGACGGCTTTTCCAAATCACATCTGATTCCCGCAAATGCGAAGGGATACAGGGACGTGTCCAATACAATCCTGTTTCCATCCTGGTGTCCGCTGCAATTTGCATACGAAACATACTTTATCGGCAGTTCCACAGTAACCTCAACGTTTACAGCCTCGTCCTCAAATAAATTCCACAATCCTATCGTAATGCCCTCCTGGTTCCTTTTTGCCATAAGATACAAATGCGGATAATTTCCGGCAACATACACCTCCATTTTCCTTCTTTGCAGCCATGGAATCCTCTTTATGAGCTGCCGCTTCCGGGCGTAAGAATCAAGCCACCCCAGATGATCCCTTGCCTGCTCTGCATCAAAAGGAAAAACCAAAAACCGCATTCCGTCAACATTTTCGTATGTAAACACGCCTGCTTCCATTCCGGCCGGATCATGATACTCCGTAAGAATTTCAGCGCCATTCTTATGATTGATTTTTGAGATTTCCACACCATCAGAAAGGCGGGTATATATTTTTTCTTCTATGAAAAATTCCTGGGGCACTGCGGTAAAGCCCGGTTTTACATACGCGTCCCTGGAAAGGATCGACTGGATTCCCACATCGATCTCTCTCTCCATTAAAATCTTCGCCGCCGGCAAATCCACAATGGCGCCATCCTTTAATTTCTGCCAAGGGATATAACGTGCATTTTCGCCAAACACTATATTCACGTTCCCCTCTTCATACGAAATCGGAAGGGAATTTGCCGCTGCAAGCCTGAGGGACGGATAGCGGACGCTTCTGGTCTGAATTTTCTCCCAAAGCTCCGGTTTTTCCCCGTCCATCTGGGAATGTTCCAGCAGATGAGTCACGTTATAGGGACGAACCCCAAGACATTGGCCGGATTTAAAATTTCTGCCGATCCACTGATATAGCGCCTGATTACGCACTGCTGCGTCCACATAGCCCGTTTCATAGTCTGCATCCGAAATGTAGTCAAACGCATATTTTAAAATACCCTCTGCATTTCCGTCCGAACGCAGGATCATATCAAAGCATTCCAGATATGAAGCCGGGGTGGCAAATCTGGGCCGCGGATAGGTGTCGCCCTCCGTGATTACATCAATTTCCTGCGTACGACACCATGCGAGCTGTGTCCGTGTGGCCTCTATCACATCCCCCAGCCGATTATACTCTGGCTGTTGAGTAGCCCAATAGGGCGCTCCGCAGGTTCGAATCATCGGCTTTGTTCCACCTGCTAAGATTTCTGCTAATTGAAATACATCTATCCCCTCAGCATCCCAGCTTCCCAATGAACAGCACATTCCCAGCCGGATGCCAGGATCAACAGCATCCACTGCTTTTCTCAGTGCATTTGCAAAACGATACATAGATTCTCTTTGAACCTTCATCCATGCGCTGCGGTATCTGCTGCTTCCTCCGTGAAATATCTTTTCACGAAGATGCTCTACAGATATCGCTTCCCCCAATTCCCGCTTCAGCTCCATCAGATGCAGGTCGCAGCAGCAGCCCAGTCCTGGACGCAGTCCTAGACGGAAATCATCGTCCAACAGGATCATTTTTGCACCGCATTCTGCAATTTTCTTGATCCACAAGCACATATCCTGCTTAAAAGACTCATCCAGAGGGCAGAAAGCTTTGATATCTCCTTCGTCAATCAGCCGCATATTGGCATAGGGCTGATCTCCTTCCGGTTTTCCCCCCTCATGACCAAAGGTTTCTCCCAGCCACACAAGGACATCCAGCCCATTTTCCTGATAGTACTCTATCAGTTCCTGCAGCAGCTGCAGATTCTCCGGAGAAGAAAACCGATACTGCAGTTCCCGCTCCACTGCCAGAGCCACAGAGTCTGCTCCAATCCGTTTCAGTTCCTTCAAGGTAATCTCCCGGTTAAAATGTCCATTCGTTATTAAGGTCGGTACGATCGTCTTATACATTTTTCGTTTTCCCTTCTTTTTTATCTGGCTGCTTTGCCATGTTTTCACAGTGGAGAATCAATCGCTTTTCCTGTCTTTCTACCGTAATCTGCGGAATCGTTACAAGCCCTCGCTCATCCGCCGTTACACTGCCGCCGCAGCTGCCAAACTTCCAGGTCACCTGGCCGCCCGGCGGAAAATGGCATTTTTGCAAGCGCCTCAATGTTATGTCAGTCTTTGCAGTCTGCGGAAAGACAAACTTCGACATTCTTTCATCCGGCGACAGGAGTCTCAGCGGGATTGCTATATGCTTTTCGCCCTCTTCGGCCTTACCCCATCGGAAATAAGCGTTCACCTGTCCAGCAGCATCACTGATGATGGAACCATCATCAGCCCACGGAACGATATCGTCCGTATCTGCATTTGTAAATGCTGGATATGGCTGGTTTAAGGCTACCTGAAAGAGATCAAATGAGTGTACTAAATCATTTTCCTTTTCAATGACTTCGTCATCATTGGCGTGTCCGAAATTACCCCAATATCCCAAGATGGCATAACGATTCTCTCTCATCAGCCTGTACAGATGCTGGTGTCCTGCGGACCAGGGGTCATTCTGCGCCGAGTAATCTACCAGGACAGGCGGATCAGGAATAGAGAATCCGTTCAAAACCGTATGCTCTAAATCACAGCGGTCCACCAGATGCCGCACACCTGCCGGAACATTCACTTTTACCGCCGCAAACAAATCTCCACGACACATCGCTATTCCCAAAGCACCGCTTCCCCCCATGGAATTTCCCACCGCATAGATACGGTTCCGATCTATGGGATAATGATCCGCTACCCATTCCACAGTGGCAATGCACCGCATCTCGACCGGCTGTTTTTTAATCCCCCTACGGTCTTCGCTCAGAATTTCCAGTGCGGAATTTCCTCCCCACCACCAATCATCTTCATTTTGGCGGCAGTCCAGGTATAAGGCGTACATCCCCACAGGAGCATGATAAATACTATGATTGCCCTTTTGCCAGATGCAGGCCACCGCTGAAAACACGTCATGACCGGAAGAGTGAAATACAACATACAGAGGATATGTTTTTGTGCCGCTATATTTCTCCTCATCCAGCGGATGCAGCACGGCAAATGTATCTGTCTGCGTTTTCTTATATCCCCAGTCTGCCAGAGATTTATGATGAAACCATTGAATTTTTCTTCCCATCAGCACTCCGTCAGGTTGAGGAGCCATTTTCAGATAATTGTTATCACACCTGTGAGTTATTCTTGTATTGCTGTTCTGCATCATTGCCCTCCCCCTTTCCGCAGAAGATCACAGCATTCTCAAAAACATTGTTCTACAATCTATTTTGATATTATAAAATAGACATAAATATAATACAAAGCCAATTTGTGCCATCCTACTGACATATTCAGTCAATTTCGAAAAGGAGAGTCTTTATTTCGCACATAAAAAGTGCGTTCCCGGAATCGGAAACGCTTTCCCCAAAGAATATCTGCCGTTCTCCTAATCTTTCATAGCATTACGTTAAAATGTGTGGTAAAATAATCCCCGTATAGAAATGCCCCATAGATTCCTCTCTGGGAAGTACAATGGGCTGCAAAAAGGTGAGGGAAAGCATGGCACAGATAGAAAGCATCTCGGAAAAATATATGAGAGAAGCCTTAAAGCAGGCAAAAAAAGCATATAAGCTGGGGGAGGTTCCCATCGGCTGTGTCATCGTACACCAGGGCCGCATCATTGGCAGAGGCTACAACCGGCGCAATACCGACAAAAATACGCTGTCTCATGCAGAAATTACCGCCATTAAAAGGGCCAGCAAGGTCATAGGCGACTGGCGGCTGGAGGACTGCACACTCTATGTGACGCTGGAGCCCTGCCAGATGTGCGCCGGAGCCATCATACAGGCCCGTATTCCAGAAGTAGTCATGGGCTGCAGGAATCCCAAGGCAGGCTGTGCCGGGTCTGTGCTGGATATTCTGCAGAATCCCGCCTTCAACCATCAGGCCAAAGTGACTCAGGGCGTGCTGGAAAATGAGTGCAGCGAAATGCTGAAAACCTTTTTTGCCGAGCTTCGCCTGCGAAACAAGGCGGAAAAGGAAGCAAAAAGGCAGAACAGCCCTTCTTAAAGCGTTCTGCCTTTTATGATTACCAGGTTTTTTCCAAAACCGTGTTATAGTCTACCGCATAAGGATTATCACTTCTTGTCTTGAGATCCTCGTATACCGCCCGGCGGTCATCCGCGCTTTCCTCCGCCCAATATACGTATCCCCGCATATAGCTTTCAATCAGCTCATCCCAGGATGTAAACTCAGGCTGCACGGCCAAGGCAATTTCCAGAGACGTATCCAAAGCCTCCTGCTCTGTGTAATATCCTGCCACATAATAGTAGCCCAGAAGATTTAAGGCTCTGCAGTAGTCCCAGCCGTCTATGGCAGTCTCCCCGCACTCCAGATACATATCATACATATCTGCGTAAAACTGTGCGCTTGCCTCATCTAGCCCAAACTCGCTTTCCAGGAAGCTTATTCTGTCCTGTGCAGAGACGCTGCCGATTCCGGCATCCTCCAAAATCCCGATCTCATCCCGGAAACCGACTCTATGCCCCTCCGACAAAATCCAATCCAGCGTCTCATCCGCGGAAGCCCGATCCGTCACATCCCACCATTCCACCAGCAGCTGCTGTACCGCCGCCTTAGATTCTTCATTGGCAGGAAGTCCGCCAAAACGGTTGTAATCCCAGCCGTTGAAATCTGTCAGCACCGCATAAGAGGCATTAAACCAGCGCACTGTATCCGTAAGCTCTGCGGTGGTATAATCCACCTCCTCAGGTGCATTTTCCTGAAACTGGCTGCAGGAAACCTTTGCGCTGGCCAGAAAGCTGTCGTTCATATTATCCGCCCCAAACAAAAGAGCATAATAGGCGTAGTCTGTCTCACCGAAAACAGCATAGCCGTCAATGGTGCCCAGGTCAGTATTCATCTGCCCCTGTTCCGCCGTCACTCCGGTCATAAGGGGAATTTCAGGAGCCTCAGCGCTCTCCCCCGAAAAGCTGTAGGATTCCTTGAACAGCTCCTTTAATTCCTCCATATTGGAAGCAAAACCGTCAAAGCCGTTTTTCGGCGACTGCATCATGATAAAAACCTGATTTCCCAAGGTGTTTCCGGCACACAGCCAATAGTCAACGCCCAAATCCTCTACCGTCCAGTTTTCGTTCAGATAAATGGACGCCGTTCCATCCTCTGTGGAAAACTCCTTCATGGATTCCAGCATCTTTTCAGGAGACTGCGTCCCCGCACAGCCCTGGAGCATCAAAACGCCGAATATCACTGCAGTACATAAAACAAGCCATTTTTTCCATTTGTTTCTCATATTTAATTTTTTCCTCCCTCATCCTTTTCCTTTGGATTTATTTTTTTACAAAAGCCGTTTTGGGCTGTCTGCACACAGGGCAGGTAAAGCTGTCCGGCAGCTCCTCGAAAGGAATCTCCCCGTCATACACATAGCCGCAGACGCTGCACACATACTTTGCCTCTGTTCCGGAAGCCGCCCCTTCCTCCGCTGCCTCCTCCGCAATATAAGTGGGCGCATTTTTCGGGCTTTTCCCCTTGATTACATTGTGATAATATGCGTAGGTCATTGCGTCATCCTCCTTGAGAATGTCCGCATCCGTTACCCTGCCCAGAAAAACCGTGTGGGAAGAGGTCTCCATTTTGTCAATGACCTCGCACACAATATAGGCGCAGGCATCAGCCACCACCGGCATACAGTCTTTGATGAGATGCTCCGTCTCATCAAACTTGTTGTGGTCTCTGCCGCTTTGAAAGCCGAAGGTGCCGATAATGCCGGAATCGGTATTTTCTCCTAATATGGAGATGGCAAATTTCCCCGATTCCTGAATGCACTGATTGGTATAGTTGTCATGATTGATGCTTATGGCAATGGAAGCCGGTTCCGAAGTGATCTGCATGGCGCTGTTTGCCGTACATCCCGTAGCCCTTCCCTTATCCCATGTGCTGATCACATAAACTCCATACGACAGCTGACGAAACGCATTTTTGTTCATTTCCTTCCTCCTTGCGTGAGCGTACATATAATTGGGGCTTCCCCCTTTTATTCAGCATAGCATAAAAGCGGCAAAGATACCACTTTTATTTTGTATTTGCCTTGACAAATGCCCCGGAAACCGATACACTAAAAAAGCCGTACATTATCCGGGGTTTGGAGACGACAATGATGAAGTTCGGTCTCACGCAATGGGAATCTGTGAACCGTGTCAGGTTGGGAACAAAGCAGCACTAAGCAGAACCTTCCATGTGCCGTGAGGAAGCCGGGCGGAGCTGCCGTCTCTCCCCGGTGTGTACGGCCTTTGTATCTCATCTGTTTAACGAGGAAGCCTATGAATATAGATGTAAGTTCTTTTATGCAGGACTGCACCCTCTGCCCTCGTCGCTGCCACGCCGACAGATTAAACGGCAGAACCGGTTATTGCGGTCAGACTGCCCGGCTTACTGCCGCCAGGGCCGCTCTTCATTTCTGGGAGGAGCCATGTATCTGTGGTCCTAATGGGTCGGGTACTGTATTTTTCTCCGGCTGCAGCCTGCAGTGTGTCTTTTGTCAAAATCATGAAATCGCCTTGGGACGGCAGGGGCAATTTCTTTCCGAAGAGCGCCTCTGTCAAATCTTTCTGGAGCTGCAGGAACAGAATGCGGCTAATGTCAATCTGGTGACTCCCAGTCATTTTATTCCACAAATCTGCCATGCCCTTAAGAAGGCCAGGGAAAAGGGCCTGTCCATTCCGGTTGTATATAACACCTCCGGCTACGAGAGAGTTTCATCCCTGAAGCTTCTTGAGGGCTTGGTGGACATTTATCTTCCCGATTTCAAATATTTTTCCCCTGAGCTTGGCCGCTTTTGCGCCCAGGCGCCGGATTATTTTGAATGGGCCTCCAAGGCGCTGGAGGAAATGCTGCGGCAGACAGGCCCTCCCCAGTTTGACGAAAAGAGCGGCCTGATGAAGCGCGGAATGATTGTGCGCCATCTGGTCCTGCCGGGACAGACAAAGGATTCCAAAAAATTCTGCGTTATCTTCACGACACCTTTGGAAACCAGGTTTATGTGAGCATTATGAATCAATACACTCCGCTTCCTCATGTTGCCCATATCCCCCAGCTCAACCGCAGGGTCACGCCCTCCGAATATGCCAGAGTAGTAGATTTTGCAGAAAAAATAGGAATCGAGCAAGGATATATTCAGGAGGGAGAAACCGCCGCCGAGAGCTTTATCCCCTCCTTTGACGGCCAGGGGCTGTAACCTAAAGCTCAATGCGCATCAGGTAGTACCCGAATTCCCCCTGCCTTGCAGGTTCCTCCTTGCACTCAAAGCTTTCAAAGCCAAACATAACAGCAACCTGTTTTTCTCTGTCGTAAAAATTTCCCGGAACTCCTACATAATACAGAATGCGCCCTCTGCGCTCCACTCTGGTTAATATCAAATGCTCATAGTTATAGTAGCCGTGGAGCAGGAAGCTATTATTGGCCATGCGGTAGTATTTTTCCGGCAGAACCACAAAGTCAGCAGGACCTATGGACAGATAATCTCTTTCATCGCGAAAAGGCCTGATATGAGGATATACGGCAGACAACTGCTGCCATTTGCTTTCCGCCAGCCGCATATGCTCTTTTTCCACTTCTCTTTCTCTGACAGAAGCCTGCACGTCTTCCGGCAAGGGATCCGATTTTTCCAAAGGAGCTTTTGCAGGCTCGGGCTCACTAATGCAGACCTGCGGCTCTTTTTTGGCAGGCTTCGGATTTTCAGGCAAAGCTTTCTCAGGCTCCGGCAGGGTTCTTTCCGCTGCCGTAAGAGGCTCCTCCGGTTCTTTTGGCACTTCCGCCTTTTCGCTCTTGGAAAAGGCACCGTAAATTTCCCTGCCGCTCCCAAGAGGAATCCTGATTCCCACAAGGCTGTCATAGGAAATACCCGTTTCCCCAATGGAGCCTCTGTTCAAATTCCTTAGCAAAAGACTTCCCTTTCCTCTCTCCAGTCTGATGCTCCCAAGCTTTTCCTCCCGCTGCTCGTCCAAAAGAAACACATCCCGCTCAAAGGTGTCTCCCTGACGCAGACCGTTCACCTGAACAGTAAGATGCAGGGCTTTATCCCACACCTCCATTTTGACAAATCCCGCCCCCTTACAGCGTTCCTTATTTTCCAGATAATCCAGATATTTTATTCGTCTGTCATAAAACATAAAAAATCCCCCCGAATATCTCTTTGTCAGGAAATGAAATCACGGCATTTTGGATTTTATTTCTTACTACAAGTATATTCGGGAGGTTGTCTCTAATATTCCAAGGAGTCTAAATACTTCATATAATTTACCACCATAAGGGCAATCTTAAAGGTCAGCGCATCGTCAAAATTGCGCAGATCCAGCCCTGTGCTTTTTTGTATCTTTTCAATCCTGTAAACAAGCGTATTGCGATGCACAAACAGCTGTCTGGAGGTTTCCGACACGTTCAAATTATTTTCAAAAAACTTATTGATAGTGGTCAGCGTCTCCTCATCCAGATCGCTTGGCACATTTTCTCCAAAAATCTCCTCGATAAAAATCTTGCACAGATTCACGGGAAGCTGGTAGATCAGGCGTCCGATTCCCAGTGTGCTGTAAGCCACTACACTCCTCTCCACATAAAATATTTTGCCCACATCCAAAGCCATCTTGGCTTCCTTGTAAGACTTGGACACATCTTTAAGCTCCTGGACTACCGTGCCATACGCAACCTTTACATTCATCATGGCCTCTGCATTCATCATTGCCACAATAGTGTTTGCCACACTCTCAAGCGCCTCCGGCTCCGCGTCCTGCTCCAGCGCCTTGATCAATATGACGCTGCTTTCATCCACCGCCGTAATATAATCTCCTGCCTGGCTGGAAAACATACCCTTTAGCAGCTCTGTGACAATACCGTCCTTTTCCAGCTTTGTCTCCACAAGGAACACCGCTCTGGGCACCGTCACCTCCACATGAAGCTTCTTGGCCCTGTTATAAATATCCACCAAAAGAAGATTGTCCAGCAGAAGATTCTGGAAAAAATTGTTGCGGTCAAATCTCTCCTTATAGGCAATGACCAGATTCTGAATCTGGCACACTGCGATCTTTCCAACCATATATACATCATCACTCATGCCTCGTGCCACCAGTACATAAAGAGGGTCTCCCTCGTCCAATATCTTTAACAGATGATGGACTCCGATCACCTGGCTGTCCGCCGGAGAATTTGCAAAGCCCACAATCAAGTCTACCGTAATCTCCATCTGGCTCATGGTGGAGGCTACCAGAATTCCCGTCATGTCATATACGGCCAGGTCTACTTTTGTAATTGCCTTAAGTTCGTCTATGCTTGTTTGAATAATCTGACCTGTAATCATTTTCCCTTTCCTTTCTTTCAGCCTGTCAAAGTTTGCAGCGCTTCTTTTCGCCTGCCGGTTCTTACAAATAATCATAGCCTATTTTCCATAAGCCCGCAAGTTGAAACTTTATTTTCCCGGACAATAAATGCCGCATCTGCAGACACCCCGTTCTCCATAAAAAAACCCCTTTGGCCTTTCAAACAGCCAAAGGGGTTTCTATGTTTCCTTTACATAAGGATGTCTCGAAAAACGCGGCAGCCTTTATTTTACTAGTTTGTGATAACCTGCTCAGTCTCTTTGTCGAATACATGAATCTTCTCAACATCAAGCGCAAACTTAACGGTGTCACCAGGTCTTGCAGTGGTACGAGGATCTACTCTTGCAGTCATAGCGTACTCATCCAGATCAAAGTACAGATAAACCTCTGCACCAAGCAGCTCGTACACCTTGATGGTGGATTCAAATACACTCTGAGGAGAGGTCTCAATGTACATCTCGGAATCATACACATCCTCAGGACGGATACCAAAGGTAACAACCTTTCCATCATAACCGCCGTCAATCAGCTTCTTGGACTTTGCGGGAGGAAGAGGAATGCTGTGGCCTGCGATCTCCAAGTTTGCGATATCGCCGGTAACCTTAACGGTAGCATCCAGGAAGTTCATCTGAGGAGATCCCATGAAGCCTGCTACAAACAGATTGCAAGGCTTCTCATACAGATTCTGAGGTGTATCTACCTGCTGGATTACACCGTCCTTCATAACTACGATTCTGGTACCAAGGGTCATAGCCTCTGTCTGGTCATGGGTAACGTAGATGATGGTGGTGCCCAGTTTCTGATGCAGCTTGGCAATCTCAATACGCATCTGCACACGCAGCTTTGCATCCAGGTTGGAAAGAGGCTCATCCATAAGGAATACCTTAGGATTACGAACGATAGCACGGCCCATGGCAACACGCTGTCTCTGACCACCGGACAAAGCCTTGGGTTTACGATCAAGCAAAGGAGTCAAATCCAGAATCTTGGCAGCTTCCTTAACCATCTTGTCGATCTGATCCTTGGGAACCTTTCTCAGCTTCAGACCAAATGCCATATTGTCGTATACGGACATATGAGGATACAGAGCGTAGTTCTGGAATACCATTGCGATATCTCTGTCCTTGGGCTCCACATCGTTCACAACTCTGTCGCCGATCTTCAGCTCACCGGAGGAAATGTCTTCCAGACCTGCAATCATACGAAGGGTAGTGGTCTTACCACATCCAGAAGGTCCTACGAAAATAATGAATTCCTGATCTGCAATCTCAAGATTGAAGTCCTTAACCGCTTCAAATCCGTTGGGATATACCTTGCAGACATTCTTTAAAGATAAACTTGCCATACTGGTAAACTCCTTTCATGTTTACAAAATACTTTTCTTCCTGATAGTTTGACTTTCGTCATTTGAGTCTGAATTAAGTATATCTAAAATCCTGTTTTTGCGCCATACCACTATTTCACAAAGATTTTGCTTCCTATTGTAAGAATTGCTTATAAACTTGGACTTTTTTTCGTCCATTGGTCATTCTGAACAAAATATGATCTTTTTCCTGTGCAGAATACACAAGAACAGACCTTACTTACGGTCCTCTCTGTCTACCAGCGTCTCATCAAGCTCGTCTTTAAAGATTCTTTCATCCTCTTCCGGGTTTTGATTCTCCTTTGGACCGCTGTTTTCCTCCATCTGGGCCTCCAGCTTTTTAAAAAATTTATTATACATCAATGCGGATAGAAAGGCAGGCACCGACAATCCGAATAAAAACACCACTGGCGTAGCCGCCGGAACAAAGATATACAGCGCAATGGGAACCACAATTCCAAGAATCAGCATGGCAATGGTCTTGGGAAACTGCAGAATGCTCATAATAAGGGCATTTTTCAATGTACGGTATATGGTGTTTTCAAATTTTGCAAGCACCGGAAACACAAATGTGGCGGTAAACAGCACCAGCACTCCCACAGCAGTGATCACAATCTGAAGGGCCTGGGGAAACTCCATGCCGGAATTTCTCATAATGAAAAAGTCTCCGATCAAAACAGCAAACAAAACAAGAAGCAGAAGCCAGATCAAGGTTGCCTGCCTGAAATTTTCCTTGAAGGATTTAAAAAAACCTCTGGTGATATAGCACTCCTCATTTCTCACCATCTTTAACGCCATGTAGTGCATAGCGGTCAGGGAGGCGCCAATGGTAACAATGGGGATGCAGCAGATAAAGGTCAAAATATTCAGCCAGAGCAAATCTGCCATCTTATTTAAAAACTGCATCAACGGGCTGTCTAAGTCAAAAATTTTCATTTTCCGTCTAATCCTTTCCTCTGTACAAGCTGTGTATTACAAGCTCTTTCTGTCAAAAATTTTTTCCATGGAGGTCACCCGGATTCCCGAGTATTCCTCCTCCCCATTCACCGCGTTAAAACCAAGCTTCCGGTAAAATTCCACCGCATAGGGCGCCGCCTTTAATGACATATAGCGTTCCCCTTCCTCTCTTTGTAAGTACTGGCAGAGCTTTTCCAGCAAGGTTTTCCCCACTCCTCTTCGGTGATAATCCTCATCTACAAACAAAAGGGACAAATGGTTCCTGTTTCTGATGGAACCTGCGCCGATCACCCGGCCCTTGTCAAGGGCTACCATCATCTGGTAATCCCCCCGCAGAAAAGCCGCATGCAGTTTGTCATCCGTTATAAAATCAAAAAAATTCCGAATTCCCTCTTCCGTATAGTCATTCCCCTCAAACTTCAAAAAGGTTTTCCAGATCATCTCCATGGCAGGCGCCCATTCATCCTCTTTCGCCCACCTGAATTCATAGGACATTCGCTTTTCACTCATCACAGAACACCGCCCCTATCTTTTACACCATTTTTCCATCCACTGCCAGATATCCTCCATGACAGTGTCCCTGTTGATTTCATTTAAGAGCTCGTGCCTGGCTCCCTCGTACAGCTCCAAGGCTACATTCTGCATGCCTGCCTCCTTCAGGGAAGCATAAGCCCTGCGCACACCCTCTCCATAGTCCCCCACCGGATCCTTGTCTCCTGACACAACAAGCAGCGGAAGCTCCTTGGGCATCTTCTCGAGATTTTCCTTTTTCTGTATTCTGGAAATCAACTCAAAAAGTGTCTGGAAGCCGTTTACGGTAAATACAAATCCGCACAGAGGGTCCGCAACATATTGATCCACCCGGCTCTCGTCCCGGCTCAGCCAGTCAAAGGATGTTCGGGGATTTTCTATTTTCTGGTTATAGCCCCCGAAAGCAGCCTTATCCAGCGCCCTGCTCACATGCCTGGAGCCGAAGAACAGCTTCTGCAGGCGGGCAAACGCCTTAGAGACCCTGATCAGCCCAGGCGGCTGCATTCCCGTTCCCATAATAACCGCCCCAGAAATGCCTGTTCCATAACGGCACAGATAATTGCGCAGAATAAAGGAGCCCATACTGTGGCCCACAATGATGTAGGGAATCTCCGGATATATCTGCTGGGTGATCTTTTTGAGCCGGTGAGCATCCCGCACCACCACCGTAGCCGGGTCCTGCTCACAGAAATATCCGTAGGGTTCTCCCTCCCGCACGCTTTTCCCGTGTCCCAGATGATCCTCTCCGGTAACTACACAGCCTCGTTCTGCGAGAAACGCCGCAAATTCCTCATACCGCTCCACATGCTCCGCCATACCGTGGATGATCTGCACCACGCAGACAGGCTCTTCCTTGTCAGGCAGATATCGCAAAGCATGAATTTTGCTTTTCCCATCCCTGGAGTCGAAATAAAACGCTTCCTTTCTCAAAATGCACCTCCGGCCTTCTTTTAAAAAAGCAATCAGCATCTGTCGCTTCTTTTGTGCAAAAATACATGGTTCTTTTATAAGAACCATGTATCCATTATAACCTATTTTCTACGGGATTTTAACCCCTTTAGAAAAAATTAACAGATTTCGGCCCCGGCAGGCATATCCTTCTCAGGGGTCACCAGCGCCAGGCGTCCCTGTTCGTCCTCCGCGCACAGAAGCATTCCCTCAGAAACCACGCCCGCAAGGGTGGCAGGCTTTAGATTCACTAAAACCATCACCTTTTTGCCTACCATTTCCTCCGGAGTATAATATGCCTTGATGCCGGATACAATCTGGCGCACCCTGCTTCCCACACGCACCTGGCTGCACAAGAGCTTTTTAGATTTCGGCACGGCCTCGCAGGCTATGATCTCTCCTACCTGAAACTGCAGCTTCGCAAAATCATCGTAGGTAATCTCTTCCTTATCCTCCACATCAATCACAGGCGCTTCTACCTCCGCCTCCTGTGTCTGTGCCGTTTCCTTTTCCTGCTCTGCGGCAGCTGCAACCGCTTCCTCCCTGGCAGCCACTTCCTTCATATCCAGACGCGCAAAGAGAATTTCCGGCTTTTCCGTAACCCTTGTGCCGCTCTCATAGAGGCCAAACTCCTTCAGCCTGTCAAAATCCCGAAGGGAGGTATTTAACTGAGCGGCAATCTTTTGTGCAGTCTCTGGCATAAAGGGCTCCAGCAAAGAAGCGCCGATTATAATGCCCTCCACCAGATGATAAAGCACCGTGGACAGCCGGTCTGCCTTGGCAGGATCCTTTGCCAGCACCCAGGGCTCAGTTTCATCAATATACTTATTACATCTCTTAAATATGGTAAAGATTTCCGTCAGGGCGTCCGCCACCCGAAGGGTCTCCATTTTTTCACAGACCTTTTCATAAGCGGCCGTCACTGTGTTTTCCATATCCTCATCTATGGCTTTGTCCTGAGGCGTAAGCTGCACGCCCTTATTTTCCACAATCCCTCCAAAGTACTTGTTGCTCATGGATATGGTACGGTTCACCAGATTGCCCAGGGTGTTTGCCAGATCGGAATTCAGCCGCTCCGCCACCAGCTCCCAGGTGATGTTGCCGTCATTGTCATAGGGCATCTCGTGAAGCACATAGTAGCGCACTGCGTCCACGCCAAAATAATCCACCAGATCGTCAGCGTACACCACATTCCCCTTTGACTTGCTCATCTTTCCGCCGCCCGTCAAAAGCCAGGGATGACCGAATACCTGCTTGGGAAGGGGCTCTCCCAGCGCCATCAGAAAGATAGGCCAGTAAATGGTATGGAAACGGATAATGTCCTTGCCGATGAGATGCAGATCCGCAGGCCACAGTTTTTTGTACTGCTCAGAGCTCTCCCCGTCTGCATCATACCCTATTCCCGTAATGTAGTTGGTCAAAGCGTCCAGCCACACATAGATCACATGCTTATTGTCAAAGTCCACCGGAATCCCCCATTTAAAGGAGGTGCGGGATACGCACAAATCCTGCAGTCCCGGAAGCAGGAAGTTATTCATCATCTCATTCTTGCGGGATACGGGCTGGATAAATTCCGGATGTTCATTGATATGGGCAATGAGCCGGTCCGCATATTTGCTCATGCGGAAGAAATACGCTTCCTCCTTGGCAGGCTTTACCTCTCTGCCGCAGTCCGGGCATTTCCCGTCCACCAGCTGGGACTCTGTCCAGAAGGATTCACAGGGAGTACAGTAGAGTCCCTCATAGGAGCCCTTGTAAATGTCTCCCTGTTCATAAAGCTTTCTGAATATCTTCTGCACCTGCCTTTCATGCTCCTCATCGGTGGTGCGGATAAATTTATCATAAGAAATATTCAAAAGATCGCAGAGACTCTTTATAATGCCCGCTACCTTGTCCACGTATTCCTTGGGCGTTACCCCTGCTTCGGCAGCCTTCAGCTCGATCTTCTGGCCGTGCTCGTCGGTGCCGGTCTGGAAAAAGACATCATACCCCTCCTTGCGTTTGAATCTTGCAATGCTGTCCGCCAGCACGATTTCGTAGTTATTGCCTATGTGAGGCTTTCCCGATGTGTAGGCGATGGCTGTGGTAAGATAATATTTTCCTTTATTCTCCATAATTTTGCTCCTTTCTCCCAAAAAACTGACTCTGCTCATTCGCGGAAATGAAAAAGCTCGTCTCCTATATTATGTATATAGAAGACGAGCATATGCCCGTGTTACCACTTCTCTTTATCTGCTTTTCGCAAAGCAGACCTCTTCGGGTCAGTAACCCTATCCGCTGTAACAGGCGGAACCTGTCGCAGCCTTACTTCTCCTGTCCCGGCCGCTTATAAAGACGGGATGCCGTTTTTAGTGGAAAAGCTCGGTGCGCTGCTCGGAAGCCATCTTCCATTTCCTTAAGCTCCATTCCTCTCAGCCATGCCGAAAATAAATCTCTCCGGCCGGAATGCTCTCTGTAAAGCCTCTGTGAAATGTACTCTCTTCGTCACTGCCTTTGCAGACCTTTAAATTAAAGTAAGAATAGCACAGGAATTATGGAAATGTCAATCCTTTGTATCAATAAACTGGTAGAATTTGAGTCTTGTGCATGGTACAATGTAGCATAAGACAGAGCGGAAAATCGGAATTTGCCAAAGGAGTGTGATTGCTTGAAAAAATTGAATACCATCTTAAACATCATTATGGGGGCTTTTGTTGGTGTATTTATTGGGCATGGGATTTATACTGTTTGGGACTTCAAGACTCATCCCAAATTGTACGCTGTGCGATCGGCGCCGTGGTATACAAGCGTCTTAATGTATGGTGCATTTACCATCATTATGTTACTGATTTGCATTGTGATAAAAGCAATCATTAATCATAAATCTAAACAGAGGAACAACAGATAGCCTGACCAAATTGATATTCGTTTTATAGGGGAGAGAATATGCCACAGTTTTGTTCAATGAGAATTTGGAGGAACGGAATGGAAAGGCCAATTACAACGCTATTTATGCTTATGTCTGTTGACGGAAAAATCAGCACAGGTGCAACAGACGATTTAGATGTGGATAAGGATTTTCCTAAAATTGCGGGCGTTCAAGAGGGACTGCACCAATATTATGAGATAGAACAGACAACCGATTTATGGTCGCTCAACTCCGGCAGGGTTCAGGCAAAAATTGGCGTTAACAAGAGGAAAATGCCAAACAAGACGCCGGTTTCCTTTGTGGTAATCGACAACAATCATTTAACTGAACATGGTGTCCGTTATCTTTGCACCCTGTCAAAAGAATTTGTACTGGTCACATCCAATGTAGACCATCCAGCTTTTCAGGTGAACGAAAACAACCTTCACATTATCCATCAGAGCGAATTGTCTTTGACGGATGCACTTGTAAAACTCAAGTCGGAATATGGCTGTCAAAGGATTACCATACAAACCGGCGGCAAGGACACATCCACCCTGATTGACGGAGAATCTCTGCTGTTAGACAGCGAATTATCACACTTAGGAGTGTTGGAATTGCAGGATTGTATTGTTTTGAAGGACTCATATCTCAGATTGCGTTATAAAGTGATTCGCTGACCAACTTCCCATTTATCGGGGCGTTGAGCATGGTACAATGCAGCATAAGGCAGAGTAGGGAAGCAGAATGAAACGAGGTATAATATGGCGACACTTCATTTGATGGCAGGCTTGCCAGGCAGTGGGAAAACTACAGAAGCAATAAAGTTTCAGATCCAGAACATGATAAACGTCATACAAAGATTGAAGAACTAATGTGGGAAATCGCCGTAAAAGTTTTAAGGTCGGATGTCGATGTTATCCTTGATTTTGGGTTCTGGACAAAATCAGAACGTGATGAATTTAGACGAAAAGCCCATTCCTTGGGAGCAAATTTCAAAATCCATTACATGGATATTCCTACTGATATTATTTGGGAGCGATTGGCGGCCCGTAATCAATCGGCCGGAAAAAATGCTATATTTTATGTAGCAAAAGAAGAATTTGATGAATGGTCAGGATTATTCGAAATACCTGCGAAGGAAGAATTGGAACAAGAAGGAGAATCAGCATGGGATTATTTGAAAAACTGAAAAAAGGAAAGAAATCAAGCCAGCCAGCAAAGACACAGCCCCAGAACCACCAGCAGGATTTGTCACAGAAGATGGCTCCAGAGATACGTCCCGGCGGGGTGTTCATGGTGCAGCTTTTGATGAAGGAAAGATGCGAAATGCCTTCCAACGAGCAATTTCTGGAGGCGTTGTCAAAGCATTTGGGAAATGTGGAACAGTTTGGGGAGCGCGGTGTTTGTGTGAATTTTGCTGCCCATGATTATATTGCTGAATTGAAAGATGGCGGTGTTCCGGTTATGCTGATGGTTTCCAACTGCGATGAATTTGCCACTGATCAAATCGATGACTTCCGGCGCAGCCAGATGTGGGATTGCATGGATGACAGAGATCATATTTTATCGGAATGCAGATATCAGGTTCTGGCCACTGATACCCTTGGGGGCGGCCTGCCTGCCAAGAAACGGGCCAATATGCTGATGGATTATCTGGAGGCGCTGCTTGAGCTGTATCCCCAGTGCGAAGCTGTCTACAACATCAATTCCGGGAAAATGATTTTAGCGGACGAAATCCGGAAAAAAGAAATATCCGGTATTGATCGTTTTATCAGGTATGCAGTAAATGTCCGGTTTTTCAATATTCAGGGCACGAAGGATCACATCGTAGACACGCTGGGGTTAAGCCTTTTGTTCATAGAGGATCTGCAGTACCATTTCCACGACATGGATCCAAATTGGGTGGTAAATCACGCCTACAACATGGCGCTGTATCTGCTGAACAATGAAAACCCCATAAAAAACGGGGATACCATTGACGGTATCCGGGAGGGTGCGATCGTGCAGGATATCCAATGGAAGTGCCAGTATGAGGATGCCTTGATTCAGCCGGCAAGGGCGGTTCTGGATATCTGCATGAATGAGTACGCCGCCGGTAATCGCAGTTGATGTTTTGTGCATGACATATGCCATTTATCTGGCAGGCAGACAGAACGGGAAATGGGAATTGATCAGACTGAAGGAAGTGACAATATGATATTCTATATTATTTTTGATTTCACAATGGCAGTAATTATGTTTTTATTGGGAATCGGTTTTTGCAAATCAAAGGGGAAAGCTGCCCGATTCCTGACCGGCTACAATATGAAGTCAGAAGATGAGCGAAAGAAACATGATGAAAACGCTATGTGCCGGTCTTATGGAAAAAGAATGTTATTTATGTCGCTTCCGTTCGCCGCAGGAATAATGATAGACCTGCGATATGAAGGAATCGGTTGTCTGACTGCATGGGCGGTATGGATTATTATGTTTATTTTACTGCTAGTTGACAGACACAAAAAAGAACATTAGCAGCGCTTAAGGCCTTCAAAATACGATGGTTCTGTCTGCTGACCTTCACAGAAGATATAGCATCGAAATTCTTTCTTTTCCAGATATTCCTGCCGACGTTTTTTCTAAGGTATGAATCAGCGCCATACTTACCTTCCAGATACTGCTTGCCGAATTTGGCATCCTTACGCAGCTTTGAATTTTGCCGGAAAAAAGTTGGATTTCGATTGATACTATCTCCTCCTGCACCGGAGCTTTTCAAGCAGTCACCGTCTCACCCGGACGTCCCCGCTGGTAAAGCTGCAGGAAACGGAATATTGCGGACTCTCCCCCACACTTCCCTCCGCCCAGTTTCCTTTATCGTTGAAGGACAAAGTCTGGTCAAAGGAGGTCTGGATACTGCCGCTTGTGGTTCCTGCTTCAAAGAAAAAGGCGCAATCCTGCGGCAGGTGCAGCTCAGTGTCACCGCTGCTTCCTTTTAAGCAGATATCTCCCCCAAGCTTTGTAACGCCCAGGGAGATATCCCCGCTGCCTGTCTCTATCCGGG
>NZ_CEWDFQ010000006.1:0-23475 GCF_982438285.1 Acetatifactor sp.
GCCCTGCGTGGAGTCAGCGACTGCTGGATTCCCATGATCCTGTCCTGTCTGGGCGTATGTGTGCTGCGGATTGTGTGGATTATGGCAGTGGTTCCTCTGCGCTGGGATATTTATAATATTATGTTCAGCTATCCCCTTACCTGGACAGTGACCAGCATTCTCTTTGCTGTGTATTATCTGCTGTTCAGCAAGCTGCGGGTGAGAACCGGAAGGAAAAAGAGCGTGGCATGAATGCAAAATGGCGGCGCTTTGGAAAGGAGTTTATATGTATATTGCGAAGGAACAACGTTATGACCAGATGAGGTATAACCGCTGTGGGGCAAGCGGACTTTTGCTGCCAGCGGTCTCCCTGGGGCTTTGGCACAATTTCGGCTCCAATGGAAATTTTGACACCATGGAGGAAATGTGCCGGGCGGCCTTTGACAACGGCATTACCCACTTTGATCTGGCCAATAATTATGGGCCCCAGCCGGGAGCTGCCGAGGAAAATTTCGGACGAATTTTGAAAAGAGGGCTGGGAGCCTACAGAGACGAGCTGGTGATCGCCACAAAGGCGGGCTATGAGATGTGGCCGGGCCCTTATGGCAACTGGGGCAGCAAAAAATATCTGGTTGCCAGCCTGGATCAGAGCCTTAAGAGAATGGGACTGGAGTATGTGGATATCTTCTATCACCACAGACCTGACCCGGACACACCCTTGGAGGAGACCGCAAGAGCCCTGGACGGCATTGTGAGAAACGGAAAGGCCCTGTATATTGGAATCTCCAATTACAATAAGGAGCAGACCATAGCCATCTCCAGTATCTTTAAGGAGCTGGGGACGCCCTTTATCATAAACCAGAGAAAATATTCCATGTTTGTAAGAGATATGGAAAAGGACGGACTGAAGGATTATGCGGCAAAGAACGGCATCGGCGTCATTACCTTCAGCCCTCTGGCCCAGGGACTTCTGACGGACAGATATCTGCACGGCATACCCCAGGACAGCCGCATTCGGAGGGATGGCCGATTTTTAAAGGAAAGTGCAGTCAATCCGGAGACTCTGGAAAAGATACAGGCTCTGAATGAGATTGCAGGGCAGAGAGGCCAGACCCTGGCTCAGATGGCGCTGTCCTGGATACTGCGGGACGGGGATATTACCAGTGTGCTGATCGGTGCCTCCAAGGTATCGCAGATCATGGACAATATCGGGATTGTCCATGCTGCGAACTTCTCTGAGGAGGAGCGAAAAAGGATCGACGAAATCCTGAAATAAAGCTTAAGGCATTGCGCTTCCGTAAAAAATCTGTGCGATGGGCGAGTCGGGCGAGAGGATTACCGTTTTGTTTCCTCCCTCCATGGAAACTTTTAAGGCGTCCAGACTTCGCACAAAGGAGTAGAAATCCTGCTTGGAAACATCGGAATAGGCCTCGGACAGAATGCGCATATATTCCGCCTCTCCCTCGGCAATGAGGATTTCTGCATTTTTTTCCGCCTCGGAAAGCATTACGGACACCTCTCTGTCCGTGGTGTTGCGGATGATCTGCGCCTCGGAGCTTCCCTCGGCGGTATAGGTGGCTGCAATATTGTCCCGCTCGGATATCATACGTTCATAGACCGCAGCCTTGTTGTCACTGGGCAGATCAAGCTGCTTGGTCTCGAAGGATAAAAGCTCTATGCCGTATTGGTCCAAGGTGTCCCCGATATTTTCCACAATGGCTGCAGAGAGCTCGCCATCGCGCCCGGAGATCACATCATCCTGGGTGTTGCTGCTGATCACATTTTTGGTGGAGTTGTATACAATGGTGTTCAGACGATTCTCCGCGTTGGTGATGGAGGAGTTTAAGGTCTGGGCAAACTTTAGGGGATCTGTGATGTGCCACAGAATATAGCTGTCACAGATCATGGTCTTTTTATCGCTTGTAATCACGTCCGAGGAGGGCAGATCATAGAGAAGTGTTTCCTTGGGCAGTTTATCCACACTCTGAATGAAAGGGAGTTTGAAGCTTACCCCGGCTTGGTCCACCACGTGATCCACCTTGCCGAATTGGCGCACCAGACTGTATTCGTTTTCATTTGTGACTACAATGCTGGAAGCGCCGGCCGCAAGGGCGGCAAGCACAATCACCGCCAGCAACATTTTTTTCATGGTTTTCATATGCTGTCAAAACCTCCTATTCATTTGTGCTGCCTGCTGACTGGGCGGCAGTCTGTGAAGAGCTCTGGACCTGGTCTGTCTGGGTGTCCGCGCCGAAGGAGGCAAAGGACTCCAGAGGATAGATGGTCTGCAGATCGCCGCTTGGGCTTTCAATAATCACCTTCAGATCAGGCAGCACCTCCTCCATGGTCTCATAAAACATACGCTGCTTTGTCACGGCAGGATTTTTAATGTATTCCTCATACATGGCATTGAAGCGGGCTACCTGAGCGGTGGCTTCGTTGATGCGTTCCGTTTTTTGCGCTTCCGCATCCTTGATAATGCCGTCCGCTCTGGCCTGTGCCTGAGGAATCTGCTCATTGCGGTACTTGTTTGCGTTGTTCAGAGCGGTTTCTTTTCCCTGCTTGGCCGTTTCCACAGCCTTGAAGGCTTCCATCACCTCTGCGGTGGGGGGCTCGGAATCCTGAATGGTAATGTTTACCAGCTGGATGCCGATATCCTGTTCCTCCAGACGTTCAATAATCATTTCCTTGATAGCGGACTGTATCTCATTTTTTCCCGTGGTGAGCACGTCATCCACAGGATAGCTGCCGATTACCGTCCGGATACAGCTCTGGCTGATATTTCTAAGGATATCTACTGGATCCCTGGAGGCAAATACGGCCTTTACGGGATCGCTGAAACGGTATTCTACAAAGAAATCCACGTTCACAAAATTATAGTCTGAGGTAATCATGAGGGATTCCGCTTCCTGCGTCTCGTTGGAGTCGGTGGAGTAGCCGATGGCAAATCCCTGTATGGTGGTGTTTACCTTTCTTACCTGCTGAATAAAGGGTATCTTAAAGTGCAGTCCCGGGTCCGTCACTGCCTGGGCCTTTCCCAGCGTGATCAGCACGGCCTCCTCCTGCTCTCTGATTTGATAAGCGGAATTGAATGCCAGGAAAGCGATAATGATTACGCCTATGATCAGCGCTGCAACTTTAAAGGCGGCGCCGTTTCCTGAAGAACGGTTATTCTTTCCCCCGTCTGTGCCGTTTCCCATGGTTTCAAATCCATTTTTCCGATTGCGGAACGAATCTGTAAACATAAAATACCTCATTTCTGAGCGACTTGTGGCGAAGAGGCAAAATCTCACAAAAGCGAGATTGCAAATATTAAATTTGCGTCTGCCATCATGGCTATTTGTTTTCGCTCAGAAACAATATAGCCAACGCGAATAAATTCGCGTGTGAAAAATCAGCACAACAGTGTGATTTTTCACATTCCTTCCTTCCATCCTTGTGTGTTTGCCTTTTTCACATTTACTACAATATTATCTGAAAGCAGGGAAAAGTGCAATAAAAGAAACTGCACGATACCGTGTTTATCGTGTCTGCTGTTGATTTAAAACAGATAATCTAAAGAGCGGAGAGTATATAGCCTTGTCTCCCTCTCAGAGATGGAACATACATTCTATTTGTTTCGACTATGTAAATCAATAATAGATAAGTATTTGATATTTAATCCGGCTGTCGCTACACTGAAAATGGAGAGAAAAGAAGTCGGAGCTTTTGGATAAGGTGTCCTGCCTGCCTTGATGAAAATTATCAAAAAAAGGGAGGCTGAATTCCGGCTCAATGCCATAAACAGGATTTTTGGAGTGGTTTTGTGTCTTTTTGGAGTAGTTGTTTTTGCGCGTCTGCTTCCGTAATACAAAATAAAGGAAAGTGGTGAAATATATGAATAGGAATTTATCTTTTTTATTTTCCTGTGTTTTCATTCTTGCTGTGCTTTTAGCGGGATGCGAAAATAGTCCACAGACAGAGAAAGCAGGAGAGACTCTATCAGGCATGGAGCAGGCTGAGAGCCTTACTGGAGAAACCCAGTCTCAAAAGCAGGAAGAACAATCAGAAGAAAATAAGACGCGGGAAATGATGTCCGGCCAGATAGAGCAGATACCAGAGGAGGATGTAACTACGAAAATGAGTGTGCAGATTGGCGGCAATACCTTTACTGCCACGCTGGAAGAGAATGAGGCGGTTGCTGCTTTTCTGGAAATGATGGAGAAAAGCCCTGTTACCATTGAAATGCGGGACTATTCCGGCTTTGAAAAGGTGGGCTCTCTTGGGCAGAGTCTTCCTGCCAGCAACAGACAAATTACGACACAGTCCGGAGATATCGTATTGTATCAGGGAAGCCAGCTTGTGATATTCTACGGCTCCAATTCCTGGAGCTACACCCGGATCGGAAAAATAGACAATCTGACTGGCTGGAAGAAAGCACTTGGCAGAGGGAATGTTAACGTCACATTTTCATTGGAAGAATAGCAATAGGAACATGTAATAACTTGCATCCAAGGACTGCCGGCAGTATAATAAAACTAACATATCAGACATGCGAAAGAAAGGCGGCAGTAATGGCTATGAAAATCTATACCTGTTTTCCTCAGGGAAAGACCAAGGCGCTCACTATGAGCTATGATGACGGTAAGGTTCAGGACGAGAGGCTTGTGGGCATTTTTAACCAATATGGCATCAAGGGAACCTTCAACTTGAATTATGGACTGATGGAGAATCCTCCCCGGATTCCGGCGGAGAGGATTGCAAAGCTTTATGAGGGACATGAAGTGGCCACCCACACCATGACCCATCCTACCATTGCCCGCTGTCCTCTTACAGAGGCTGCGCAGGAGATATTGGAGGACAGAAAGGGGCTTGAAAAGCTTACGGGAAAGCTGGTCAGAGGACATGCTTATCCTAACGGCTCCTATAATGAGCAGATCAAGCAGCTGTTTCGCCAGCTGGGCATCGCCTATGCCAGAGTGGTGGAAAGCGTTCCTGATTTTGCGCTGCCCTCGGATCCTATGGAGTGGCATCCCACCTGTCATCACGATGATCCAAAGCTGATGGAGCTTGCGGAATTCTTTGCGGGCTTTCAGAAGAGACAGTACTTGAAGCTGATGTATGTGTGGGGACACAGCTATGAGTTTGACGACAGAAATAACTGGGACGTGATAGAGGGATTCTGCCGGTATATGGGCGGAAGGGACGATATCTGGTATGCCACAAATATAGAAATTATAGACTATATGGAGGCGGCCGCGAATCTGAAATTTTCGGCGGACTATGGACTGGTATACAATCCCGGTGCTCTCAGCGTATGGATTCAGGTCAATGATAAAGCCTGCGTGGAGCTTAAGGGAGGAAGTCTGACGGATTTAAACAGTATTTAGGCTGGAATTTGGGAAAATGAAATAGAGGATTTTACAGGCGTCTGCCGCAGACCGATAAACAAAGTGGGGGCAGGCGCTTTTGCGTATAGGAGGGTTTCTATGGAGCGGTATGACATTATTATCATTGGAGCGGGAGTCAGCGGCTGCGCGGCTGCCAGGGAGCTTTCCAGGGACAATAGGCGGATTGCCGTGTTGGAGCGGGCATCGGATGTGTGCGAGGGAACATCCAAGGCAAACAGCGGCATTGTCCATGCCGGCTTTGACGCCCCAAGCGGCACCCTTAAGGCGAGGCTTAATGTCTGGGGCAGCGAAAGAATGGAAGCCCTGTCAAAGGAGCTGGATTTTCCCTTTCGAAGAAACGGTTCCCTGGTGCTTTGCTTTGATAAGGAGGAGCTGGGGGGACTTGGAGAGCTTTTAGAGCGGGGAGAGAAAAACGGCGTAAAAGGCCTTCAGATATTGGCTCCGGCTCAGGTATGGGAGAGGGAACCGGGAATTTCCCGGAAAATTGCAGGAGCGCTGTATGCCCCCTCAGGAGGCATCGTGTGTCCCTTTGGATTGAATATTGCACTGGCGGAAAATGCAGCGGAAAATGGAGTGGACTTTTATTTTTCTCATGAGGTGACCCGGATCGCCAGACGTCAGGACTCAGGGCCAAAGCAGCCGGCAGAGGCTTTTGTCTATGAAATTTCGGCAGGAGGCAGGACCTTTGCAGCGCCTGTGGTTGTAAATGCGGCAGGAGTTTACGCCGATGTTCTTCATAACATGGTGAGTGAATATAAGCTTAAAATTGTGCCCAGGAGGGGAGAATACTGCCTCTTTGATAAAAAATCCGGCTCCCTGGTGCAATCCACCGTATTTCAACTGCCCACTAAAATGGGCAAGGGGATTCTGGTAACGCCAACCGTTCACGGAAATCTTCTGGTGGGCCCCAATGCGGAGGATATTCTTGACAAGGAAGGCACCAACACTACGGCCCCTGGGATCAAGCAGGTGCTGGAAAAGGGGAAGGCCAGTGTGGAGAGTCTGGATGAAAAACAGGTAATTACTTCCTTTGCGGGACTGCGCGCCCATTTGGAGGAAGGCGGCAGGGCAGGCGATTTTGTAATCGGCCAGGCACAGGATGCGCCGGGATTTTACGATGTGGCGGGCATTGAGTCCCCGGGGCTCTCCTGCGCCCCTGCCATCGGGGAATATGTGGCGCAGCTCATCCGGGAAGCCTATCCTGCAAAGCCTAAGAAGGATTTTAATCCTTTCAGAAAGGGGATTCCCAGTATGGCGGAGGCTTCTGACAGCCAACGAAGGGCGTTGATCGAAAGGGACCCTTCCTATGCCAATGTGATCTGCCGCTGCGAGCTGGTGACGGAGGGGGAGATCAGGGATGCCATACGCAGGCCCCTGGGAGCCCGTACCCTGGACGGCGTCAAGCGGCGCACAAGGGCCGGCATGGGAAGATGCCAGGCTGGGTTCTGCTCCCCGAAGGTGCTGGAGATTCTGACCCAGGAGCTGAAGGAAGATGCCTCTCTGATCAGAAAGGCACAGCCGGGCAGCGAGATACTCATCGGATATAATAAGGACAGCTTTTGGGAGGAAGCAAAAGGGGGGATGGCATGATCAGACGCACAGAAGAATTGGTCATTATCGGCGGAGGACCGGCCGGGCTTGCAGCAGCCTTAGGCGCATGGCAGAAGGGCTGCAGACGAGTGCTTTTACTGGAGCGGGACAGGGACCTTGGGGGGATTTTGAACCAGTGTATTCACAATGGCTTCGGGCTCCATACCTTTAAAGAGGAGCTCACCGGGCCGGAATATGCGGAGCGGTACGTCCAGATGGTGAAGCAGGAGGGGATTCCCTGTCTGCTGCAGACCATTGTGACAGATATTGCCCTGCTTGCAGACGGCAGAAAACGGGTGACCGCTATGAACCGGTCCGAGGGTCTTTTGGAAATTATCACGGAGGGCGTGATTTTGGCCATGGGCTGCAGGGAGCGGCCAAGGGGGGCCTTAAATATCCCCGGATACCGCCCGGCGGGCATTTACAGTGCCGGTACGGCTCAGTATTATGTAAATATAGAAGGCAGGCTCCCCGGCAGAGAGGTGGTCATTTTGGGCTCCGGGGATATTGGGCTGATTATGGCCAGAAGAATGGTGCTGGAGGGGGCAAAGGTGCATTGTGTGGCGGAGCTGCGTTCCAAAAGCGGCGGCCTAAAGCGAAACATTGTGCAGTGTCTTGAAGATTTTGGAATCCCTTTGTATTTGAACACCACTGTGTGCAATATCCACGGGAAAAACAGAGTGGAAGGAGTGACCCTGACTAAGGTGGATGAAAAGGGAAGCCCTGTGCCAGGCACACAATGGGAGGTATCCTGCGATACGCTGCTTTTATCCTGCGGGCTGATTCCTGAAAATGAGCTTTCAGAAAAGCTTTCTCTGAAAATGGATGCAAAGACCGGCGGACCTGTGGTGAATCAGGACCTGGAATGCAGTGTGGCCGGAGTGTTCGCCTGCGGGAATGTGCTTCATGTGCATGAGCTGGCAGATCAGGTGTCCAAGGAGGCTGCGCGGGCGGGAGCATCTGCGGCGGAGTATGTAAGGCAGGTTTATCTGCGGAAATGAGGGAAGGAATGGAAAAGGAGAACAAGACTGAAATAGGCCTTGCGGAGAGCAGAAAGATTACCTGCATCTGCTGCCCCGTGGGGTGTGAGCTTACTGTTTCCCAAAAGGAAGAAGGAACAGTGACCGTCACGGGGAACCGATGCCCCAGAGGGGCTGCCTACGGGGAAAAGGAAGTGACAAACCCCACCAGAATTGTGACAACCACTGTCAGAGCGGCAGGAGGGCGTGGCCGGATGGTTCCGGTAAAGACGGCTTCGGAGATACCAAAGGAGAAAATCATGGAATGTATCAGGGAGCTTTCTGCAGTCACAGTCACACTGCCCGTAAAGCTGGGGGAGGTGGTGCTGGAGAATGTGGCGGGCACCGGCGTAAACATGGTGGCCACAAGGAGTGTGGAGTAACATTGAGAGAGGTATCTGCATATGGAAAAATATATTATGGCATTGGATCAGGGGACTACCAGCTCCCGCTGTATCCTATTTGACAAAAGGGGCAATGTGTGCTCCATGTTTCAGAAGGAATTTGGACAGATTTATCCCAAGCCGGGCTGGGTAGAGCACAATCCCATGGAGATATGGTCCTCCCAGCTTGCTGTTGCGACGGAATGTATGGCGATGCAGGGCGTATCTGCGGCACAGATAGAGGGCATCGGCATCACCAATCAGAGGGAGACTACGATTCTATGGGACAAGAATACCGGGGAACCTGTTTACAACGCCATTGTCTGGCAATGCAGGCGTACCTCGGACAAAATAGAAGCCCTGAAACGGGATGGCTTTGACCAGGTGATCAGAGAACGTACCGGGCTCATTCCAGACGCTTATTTCAGCGCCTCCAAGATCGCCTGGATTTTGGAGGAGGTTCCCGGGGTCAGGGAAAGAGCAAAGCGGGGCGAGCTTCTTTTCGGCACGGTTGACACCTGGCTGATTTGGAATCTGACTAAGGGTGCCGTTCATGTGACGGATTTTACCAATGCCTCCAGAACCATGCTCTATGACATTCATAAGCTTTGCTGGGATCAGGAGATATTGGATTATTTTGGAATCCCCGAAAACCTTCTGCCGCAGGTACACCCGTCCAGCCATGTTTACGGGTATACAGCTCCCTCCGTTCTGGGCGGCTCTATTCCCATTGCAGGCGCGGCGGGGGATCAGCAGGCTGCCCTGTTCGGACAGTGCTGCTTTGACCGGGGAGAGGTGAAAAATACTTATGGAACTGGCTGCTTTATGCTGATGCACACCGGAGAGCAGGCCATAGCGTCTCAGTCGGGCCTTTTAACTACGATGGCGGCGGGCAGCAGCGAAAAACCCCAGTATGCTCTGGAGGGCAGCGTATTCGTGGCAGGAGCGGCTGTTCAATGGCTGCGGGATGGCATGCGTATGATAAAAACGGCCCCTCAGTCCCAGGAATATGCCATACAGGCAGCGGACACGGCGGGAGTTTACATAGTTCCGGCCTTTGCGGGAATGGGAGCCCCTTATTGGAATCAATATGCCAGAGGCACCATTGTGGGCATTACCAGAGCCTGCACCAAGGAGCACTTTATCAGGGCCACGCTGGAGTCCATCGCTTATCAGACAGCGGATGTGCTTCGGGCAATGGAACAGGACAGCGGCATTTCCTTAAAAAGCCTGAAGGTGGACGGCGGTGCCAGCGCTAATGATTTTCTCATGCAGTTTCAGGCGGACATACTGGGAATTCAGGTGCAGAGGCCAAGCTGTGTGGAGACCACAGCCTTAGGAGCCGCATATCTTGCGGGACTGGCATCAGGATACTGGAAGGATCAAAAGGAGATCAGGGAAAACTGGCAGATGGGCTCCGTCTTTGACTGCGTTATGTCTCAGGAAAAAAGGGAAGCGCTTTTAAAGGGCTGGAGGAAGGCCGTAAGGTGCGCTCTTGTGTGGGCGGAAGAAGAGTGCTAAAATGAGTTTGCACGGCAGTCCCGTGCGGAAATGGAGTAGAAATGTTAGTTCAAAAGTATAAGGATATGCTGTCAGGAAAATCGGTGATCAGGCAGTTTTCCGAGTTTGCTGCGGCAAGAGGAGCCGAAATCGGCTATGAAAATGTATTTGACTATAGTCTGGGGAATCCTTCCGTGCCTGCACCCAGGGCCTTTACAGACAAAATGATTCATCTGCTGGCTACCAGGGAGCCGGTGGAGCTGCACGGCTACAGTCCAAGCCTTGGGATTACGCAGGTGAGAGAGGCCGTAGCCCGCTCCCTGGAAAAGCGTTTTGGGATAGACTACCGAAAGGAGCATATTTTTATGACCTCTGGGGCGGCAGGGGCTTTGGCCCATGCCATCAGGCTGGTGGCCCAGCCCGGGGATGAAATTCTCACCTTTGCGCCCTTTTTTCCGGAATATCACCCCTATGTAGATTTGACAGGGGCGGTGCTTAAGGTGGTTCCCCCGGATACGGAGCGCTTTCAGATTAACTTTGAAGCCTTTGAGGAGCTTTTGGGAGAAAAGACGGCGGCCGTTTTGATCAACACCCCAAACAACCCTTCCGGCGTGGTATATTCCACGGCGACCCTGGAAAGACTTACGGATATTTTAAAGGAAAAGCAAAAGGAATACGGCCATGAAATCTATCTGATATCTGATGAGCCTTACAGGGAGATTGTGTTTGAGGGAGAGGACGCCCCTTGTGTATCCTGGTTTTACGATAATACCATCATGTGCTATTCCTTTTCCAAATCTCTTTCACTGCCCGGGGAGCGCATCGGTTACATTGCGGTGAATCCCCAGTGCAGCGAGGCTGAGACTATGATTCAGATGTGCGGCCAGATATCCAGAGGCATCGGGCATAATTGCCCTCCCTCCATCATTCAGCTGGCGGTTGCACAGGTGCTGGACGAGACGGCGGATTTAAAGGTTTATGAAAGGAATATGAATATTTTATATAAGGAGCTGACAGAGCTTGGCTTTACCTGTGTAAAGCCAGGGGGAACCTTTTATATTTTTCCCAGGGCGCTGGAGGAGGACGCCGTTGCGTTCTGCCAAAAGGCGTTAAAGTATGATCTGATTCTTGTGCCCGGGGATACCTTTGGAGCGCCGGGATATTTCCGGATGGCATACTGCATGGAAACGGAAAAGGTACAGCGCTCCCTTCCGGCGCTGCGTAGATTTGCGGCGGAAGAATACGGATACCCCAAAAGGGGATGAAAAGGAGGAAAGAGCCTATGTATCAGGCAGGCTTAGTGCTTGAGGGAGGCGGCATGAAGGGGGTTTACACCTCCGGTGTTCTGGACTTTTTTCTGGATAAGAACCTGGAGTTTTCCAGTGTGTACGGCGTATCGGCGGGAGCCTGCAATATGTGCAGTTTTCTGTCAAAGCAAAGAGGACGCGCCATTGATGTGATGGTGGATTATCTGGACACCAGAAGATACTGCAGTGTGGAGAGCCTTTTGACCACAGGAGATCTGTTCAATGTAGAGATGTGCTATCATCTGATTCCGGACTACCTGTGGCCTTATGATTATGAGGCCTTTAACGCCTATCGGGGAAAGGCCTTCAGCGTGGTGACCAACATTCGGACGGGAAAGGCGGAATATCTGCGTATCCGGGATATGAAGCGGGATATTGATATGATCAGGGCATCTGCCTCTCTGCCCCTGGTTTCCAGAAATGTGAAGATCAATGGAAATTATTATCTGGACGGTGGACTTAGCGATTCCATTCCCCTGCAGAAATCCATCCTGGACGGCAATGTGAAAAATGTGGTGGTGATGACAAAGGAGACCGGCTATCAGCGGAAGCCCTCGGAGCATCTGGAGCTGATTAAGCTGCGCTACCTAAAGTATCCCAAGGTGTACCAGCTGATGTCCACGCGGCATATCAATTATAACGAGACCCTTGCATATATTGAAAGACAGAAGGAAAACGGGCAGGCCTTTGTGATACAGCCCCAGAAAAAGAGTGATGTGGGCAGAGTGGAGAAGGACAAGGAAAAGCTCCGTGCGCTTTATAAAGAGGGCTATGAGGATGCGGCGGCCTGTTATGAGTCGCTTATGCAGTATCTGGAGGCTTAAGACCCTCAGAAAAATCAGGAAGGTTGAGAGGAAGCTATGTTAGAAATTTTAAAGGCAGTTATCTATGGAATTGTGGAGGGCATTACGGAGTGGCTTCCCATAAGCAGCACAGGACATTTGATTTTGCTGGAGGAGTTTCTGCCCTTTCAGGGCACCAGCGAAAATTTTTTTGACATGTTTGACGTGGTGATACAGCTGGGGGCCATTCTTGCGGTGGTGGTCCTGTTCTGGAAGCAGATATGGCCCTTTGCGCTGACAAGAAAGGAGAGAGGAGGAAAAAAGGGGGCGCTCTCTTTTCTCAGGATGGACATTGTAATCCTGTGGCTTAAGATATTGGTGTCCTGTATTCCGGCTGCGGTGATCGGCCTTTTGTTTGACGATGTGTTCAACGCGTTGTTCTATAACTATTTCTGTGTGGCTGTGGCGCTGATTGTGTTTGGCGTCGCTTTCCTTGTGATCGAGAGCTGGAATCAGAACAGGACGCCTAAGGTGACGGCCCTTGCGGACATTACATACCAGACGGCGCTTTTGATCGGCGTCTTTCAGCTGATAGCGGCTGTATTTCCCGGAACCTCCCGCTCCGGCGCAACCATTGTGGGCGCACTTCTGATCGGCGTATCCAGAACCGTGGCTGCGGAATATACCTTTTTTCTGGCTATTCCAGTGATGTTTGGGGCCAGTCTGTTAAAGGTGGTAAAATTCGGATTTGCCTTTACTTCCTTAGAGCTTGCGCTTTTGCTTGCGGGGTGCCTGACAGCCTTTGTGGTATCCCTGGCGGTGCTTAAATTCTTGATGGGATATATCAAGAGGCATGATTTCAAGGTGTTTGGCTGGTACCGGATTGTGCTGGGGATTTTGGTGCTGCTTTACTTTGGCCTGCGCGGCGCTTAAGCAGGTACAGGCAGCAGCCGGTTAAGAGAAGGCTGATCCACTGGGAGGTGGACAAAAAAAGCAGCTTTCCCCGGGCGGAGTCGTCCCGGAAAAATTCCAGTACAAAACGTATGATTCCATAGGAAATCAAATAGGTTTCCACTGCGTAAAAATGTGTAAGGACGGTGTCCAGATACCGCAGAAGGAGGGAGAGGACTAAAAGACAAAAGGCCTCCGCCAGCTGCACTGGAAAGAGAGGCATTCCCGCCGGGGCGAGAGAGCCTTGGGGAAAGGTAACGGAAAACAAGCCGTCCCAGGGGATTCCGTAGCAGCATCCGGCAAAAAAGCAGCCCACTCTGCCAAAGCAGTGAATCAGTGGAATGAGAAATATGCAGTGGCGAAGATAAGGGCCCCAGGGGATTTTGTGAAGCCTGGAGGCGCACAGCACTGCAGCGATGCCGCCTATGAGCCCTCCGTAAAAGACAAAGCCTCCCTGCATCAGGGAATTAAAATAAGCGGGTTCAAGGATTCTGGACCAGTCTATGTCCTGAAAGGAAACTGCCAGGTACAAGACCTTGGCGCCCAGAAAACCGCCCAGAAAGGCGTAGGCCTCCAATATGATAAAGTCGTTGAAGTCCAGGCGGTATCTGCGGATAATGACTGCGCCAAGCAGATTTGCAGTGATAACGCCCAGGACGATCAAAAGGCCGTAGGCGGGAATGGAATGTCCAAACAGGTGAAAATAGATCTGCATAGTGTGCTCCTATCTGTCAGCAATACAAGAGGCTCTTATGTTTCCCATAAGAGCCTCAAAAAATGTAGTTTTACAGAGCGGCCAGACCGCCGATGCAGGCAATACATGCAATGTAAAGCAGCAGACATAAGATCAGGCCGATAATGGAAAGCACCAGGCCGGCGGTGGAAACCCCGCTGTTAGCAGGATCCTTTTTCCCAAGAGCGCCTAAAATGATGCCGATAATTGCCATGATGGCGCCCAGCCATCCAAGGGAACCGGCTGAAAAAAGACCGATTACAACGGCCAGAATACCCAAGACCAATGAAGCGACTCCCATCACTTTCTCCTCCTTATCCTTGTTAAATTGATGATTTGCATAAATTTTATAATAAGGAGGCATATTTTGTCAATGCTTGCCGCAAGGCTGCAGGAATAATAGGGCATGAAGCCGCAAAGACAGCGGCCATAGCATGCTGGCCGCTGTCCGAAACAATTCCCCTTCACAGATCTATGATATTGCGCTGCCACAGGATTGTAAAGGAAAATCCGTCGACAAATAGTGACAATTTTCTGATATTTTGCGCTATTTTGAAGAAATAAAGACATGAAAGCCCCGAAAACCGTAGTTTCCCCATTCAAGCAGTTGACAATTTTTCGTGAAAGTAATAAACTAATCACAGCAAGTAAAACCTATCTTGCGGCAGGTTGAAATAACTTGTGAGGAGTCTGAAAACAATTGTCTATCTGTGAAAGAAGGGAGATATCGCTATGGCAGTGACCAAGAAGACAGTAACCCCTGCGGCGGCAAAGGAAGCAGCTGCGAAGACGGAAGAGATTAAGGCAGAAACAAAAAAGACGGAAGCATCAACAGCGGTTAAGGCAGAAGCAGTAAAGAAAGCAGTAAAAACGGAGGCAGCCAAGGCAGAGCCTGAGAAAAAGGAGCCTGTGAAGAAGACTGCGGTAAAAAAGACTGCGGTAAGAAAGACGGCAGCTAAAAAGGAGCCCGCAAAGAAGGCAGAGCTTAAGAGCACAGTTTATGTGCAGTTTGAGGGTAAGTCCTATTCCCAGGAGGATCTGCTCCAGATTGCCAAGGACGTATGGAAATACGACCTGAAGCAGAAGGCAGGGGATTTGACCAGCGTAGAGCTTTATGTGAAGCCCGAGGAGAGCATGGTTTACTATGTAATGAACGGCGATCATACGGGAAGCTTCTATATTTAATCTACATAATTTTTTAAGGAAGAAAAGCATTGGTTTTCCTGCAAGGGAAAGGCAGTGCTTTTTTGATGCTTTAGATTTATTTTATAATTATTTTCGCTAAAAGTTGTTGACAACATATAGTCTTAGTGATATTTTAGGTTAAGAGGATGTTAGCACTCCTCCTTGTCGAGTGCTAACAACTGGAAAAAGTTTGAAAGCACCTTTCAAATAATGAATGGATGTCCGTTTCAGCGGACGAGGAGGATAGGAATGCAGTTAGATGAGAGAAAGACAAAAATCCTGCAGGCCATTATCCGTAATTATCTTGAGACAGGAGAACCGGTCGGCAGCAGAACCATTTCAAAGGACACCGACCTGAATCTAAGCTCCGCAACCATCCGGAACGAAATGGCGGATTTGGAAGAAATGGGATATATTCTCCAGCCGCACACTTCGGCGGGCAGGATACCTTCCGACAAAGGCTACCGTTTTTACGTGGATACCATGATGGCCGAGAAGGAGCGCGAGGTGGTGGAGATGAAGGATATGCTGGTGGAAAGGCAGGACAAAATGGAAACCCTGCTTAAGCAGGTGGCCAAGGTTCTGGCCCAGAACACACAGTATGCAACTATGATATCCGCCCCTTCCACTCACCGCAACAAGGTGAAATTTGTGCAGCTGTCCCGAGTGGATGCCGGACACATTCTGGCGGTGATCGTGGTGGAGGGAAATGTGATAAAAAACAACATTCTTTCCGTGGATCAGGAGCTGGACGATGAGACGCTGCTGAAATTAAACATTTTGCTGAATACCCATCTGAATGGGTTGTCCATAGATGAAATCAATCTGGGAATGATTTCAGATATGAAACAGCAGGCGGGAATCCACAGCTTTCTGGTAAGCAGCGTAATTGATGCCGTGGCCGATGCCATCAGAGCGGAGGAAGATCTGGAGATTTACACAAGCGGTACCAATAATATTTTCCGTTACCCGGAGCTGGCTGATCAGGAGAGAGCCAGTGAGCTGATTAATACTTTTGAGGAAAAAAAGCAGCTGGGGAATTTGGTTATGGATACCCTGGCGGATGAGGAAAACACAGGCATTCAGGTGTATATCGGAAACGAGACGCCGGTAAAGAGCATGAAGGATTGCAGCGTGGTCACCGCAACTTATGAAATAGGAGAGGGAATGCGGGGAACCATAGGAATTATAGGCCCCAAGAGGATGGATTACGACAAGGTGATCCGTACACTCAGGACCATACAGAGCCAGTTGGATGATTTGTATAAAAAGTAGAGAAAATGCGGTATAAAGCGCAGAAAGGATAGGTAGAAATGGCAGAGCAGGAAAAGGAAAGGCTGGAGGAGGAAAAAGAGCCTGAAGATGTCTGCGGGGAACCAAACCCGGCAGATGGTGTGCAGGACAATTCTCCTCAGAATGATAATTCCGGGGGAGGAAATCCCCTGGATGATGATTCCCATGAGTCCAATCCGGATGAGGAGGAGACGGATCGGGAAGAGGAGGCAGAGGATACCGCTTCGCGGGCCGGAGACGGCTCCATGACCTGGGCGGAGAAGAAGGCTGCCAAAAAACAGGCAAAGCAGGAGAAAAAAGCGGATGCCTACAAGGAAAAAATAGATCAGCTGGAGGACCGGGTCAAACGTCAGATGGCGGAGTTTGAAAATTTCCGCAAGAGGACCGAAAGAGAGAAGCAGGCTATGTTTGAAACAGGAGCCAGAAGCGTCATTGAGAAGATTCTTCCAGTGGTGGATAATTTCGAGAGAGGCTTGGCCACGGTGCCGGAGGAAAAAAGGGAGGACCCCTTTGTGGACGGCATGAACCGTGTTTACAAGCAGCTGCTCACAGAGCTTGACAGTCTGGGCGTTAAGCCCATTGAAGCAGTGGGCTGCGAATTTGATCCCAATCTGCACAATGCCGTAATGCAGGTGGAGAGTGGGGAATATGAATCCGGTGTGATTGCACAGGAGCTTCAAAAAGGTTATACCTACCGGGATACGGTGGTTAGACATAGTATGGTTGCAGTTGTAGAATAATATAATTTTAGATTTAGAATAGCAGGAGGGCTTAGATATGAGCAAGATTATTGGTATTGACTTAGGAACGACCAACAGCTGTGTGGCTGTTATGGAAGGTGGAAAACCCACCGTTATCGCAAACGCAGAGGGCGCAAGAACCACGCCGTCCGTAGTGGCGTTTACAAAGACAGGAGAGAGACTGGTAGGAGAGCCTGCAAAGCGTCAGGCCGTGACCAATGCGGAAAAGACCATTTCTTCCATCAAGAGAGATATGGGTACTGACAACGGGCGCACCATTGACGGTAAGAAATATTCTCCTCAGCAGATTTCTGCAATGATTCTTCAAAAGCTGAAGGCGGATGCTGAGAGCTATCTGGGCGAGAAGGTGACAGAAGCTGTCATTACCGTTCCCGCATATTTCAATGACGCACAGCGTCAGGCTACCAAGGATGCAGGAAAGATTGCAGGCTTGGACGTAAAGCGTATTATCAACGAGCCTACGGCAGCTGCCCTGGCTTACGGCCTGGACAATGAGAAGGAACAAAAGATCATGGTATACGACCTGGGCGGCGGTACCTTTGATGTATCCATTATCGAGATTGGCGACGGCGTCATTGAGGTTTTGGCTACCAATGGTGATACCCATCTGGGCGGCGATGATTTTGACAACAAGATTATCCAGTGGATGATTTCCGAATTTAAGAAGGCTGAGGGTGTAGACCTGTCCGGCGACAAGATGGCAATGCAGAGACTGAAGGAAGCAGCAGAGAAGGCAAAGAAAGAGCTTTCCAGCGCAATGACCACCAACATTAACCTGCCCTTCATCACGGCTACCGCTGAGGGCCCCAAGCACTTTGACATGAATTTGAGCCGTGCGCAGTTTGATGAGCTGACCAGAGATCTGGTTGACAAGACGGCGGTTCCTGTGCAGAATGCAATGAAGGATGCAGGCTTAACCAACGCAGACTTAGGCCAGGTGCTTTTGGTGGGTGGCTCCACACGTATTCCTGCAGTGCAGGATAAGGTAAGACAGCTGACCGGCAAAGAGCCCAGCAAGTCCTTAAATCCTGATGAGTGCGTGGCAATCGGCGCATCCATTCAGGGCGGCAAGCTGGCTGGCGATGCAGGCGCAGGCGATATTCTGCTTTTGGATGTCACTCCTTTGTCTCTGTCCATCGAGACTATGGGCGGCGTGGCAACCAGGCTGATTGAGAGAAATACTACGATTCCTACAAAGAAGAGTCAGATATTCTCAACGGCAGCGGACAATCAGACCGCAGTGGACATCAATGTAGTCCAGGGTGAGAGACAGTTTGCAAGGGACAACAAGTCTCTGGGACAGTTCCGTCTGGACGGCATTCCTCCCGCACCCAGAGGAATCCCTCAGATCGAGGTTACCTTTGATATCGATGCAAACGGTATTGTGAATGTATCTGCAAAGGATCTGGGCACCGGAAAGGAGCAGCACATCACCATTACGGCAGGCTCCAATATGTCCGATGCGGATATTGAGAGAGCTGTAAAGGAAGCAGCTGAGTTTGAGGCACAGGATAAGAAGAGAAAGGAAGCGGTTGAGGCAAGAAATGAAGCGGACTCCTTCGTATTCCAGACAGAGAAGGCGTTAAACGAGGTGGGCGATAAGTTAAGCGACAGCGATAAGACCCAGGTTCAGGCTGATCTGGAGGCTGTTAAGGCTATTCTGGAGAGAACAAAGGATCAGGAGATGAGCGACAGCGATGTGGATGAGCTGAAGGCTGCAAAGGAAAAGCTGACAAACAGCGCTCAGTCTCTGTTCACAAAGATGTACGAGAATATGCAGCAGGCGCAGGGCGGCGCGGCAGGACCGGACATGAGCGGTGCGGCAGGCGCTGGAAGCACAGCTGCTCCTGAGGATGATGTAATTGATGGAGATTTCAGAGAAGTATAAGGCTGGTTAAATCTCCGGCGGCGCCCCTTTAGGGCGCCGGATACTAAGACTTGATTATCGTAATAAAGTGTGTTAAATTATATAAGTGTGTTTTGAAGCTGGCGGGCACAGGGCATAGCGGTCGAAAGACTGCAGATGTCCTGTGCAAACCGCATTTTATATGAGGTGTGATTATGGCAGAACAGAAGCGGGATTATTATGAGGTTCTGGGTGTAGATAAAAACGCGGACGAAGCGGCGATAAAAAAAGCATATCGTGTTCTTGCGAAGAAATATCATCCTGACATGAATCCTGGAGATAAAGAGGCTGAAAAGAAGTTTAAGGAGGCCTCCGAAGCATATGCGGTTTTGAGTGATCCCGAGAAAAGACGCCAGTACGATCAGTTTGGCCATGCCGCGTTCGACGGCGGCGCCGGTGGAGCCGGAGGCTTTGATTTCAGCGGTACTGACTTTAGTGATATATTCAGTGACATTTTCGGTGATTTCTTCGGCGGAGGGCGTTCCAGCAGAGCGCGCAGCAACGGTCCTATGAAGGGAGCGAACCTGCGCACCAGCGTCCGCATCACCTTTGAGGAAGCGGTGTTTGGATGCAAAAAGGAAATAGACCTGACGGTGAAGGAAACCTGTAAGACCTGTAACGGAAGCGGTGCGAAGCCGGGAACCAGTCCCGAAACCTGTTCCAAGTGCGGCGGCAAGGGCCAGGTGGTATTTACCCAGCAGTCCTTCTTTGGAACAGTCCGCAATGTGCAGACCTGTCCGGACTGTCAGGGTACCGGAAAGGTGATTAAGGAAAAATGTCCGGACTGCCGGGGAACCGGATACATTCCCATGCGCAAGCGCTATTCGGTGGATATTCCCGCAGGTATTGACAATGGACAGTCCACCCGTATGCCCGGCCTGGGAGAGCCCGGCATCAACGGCGGCCCCAGAGGAGATGTGCTGGTGGAGGTGATTGTGGGAAGGCATCCCATCTTCCAGCGTCAGGATTTCAACATTTACTCCACGGTGCCGGTATCCTTTGCAGTGGCTGCACTGGGCGGAGAAATTCTCATCGATACGGTGGATGGCAAGGTCATCTACGATGTGAAGCCCGGTACCCAGACGGACACAAAGGTGCGTTTGAGAGGAAAGGGCGTTCCCTCCTGGAGAAATAAGGATGTGAGGGGGGATCATTATGTGACTTTGGTGGTACAGGTGCCTGATAAGCTGAGCCATGAGGCCAAGGAGCTGTTAAGGCAGTTTGACGCTGTGACGGGAGACTCCCTGAACGCTGCTAAAAACGCATCCGGCCAGGAGCAGACCGAAAATAAGGACGGAAAAAGAAGAAAATTTTGGAAATAAGGCTTGCATAGAAGGGACTGCCCCGGCAGTCCCTTCTTTTGGCGTCGAGGGATACATGGAGAGAAACAGACAAGAATTTCTGGAAATGCTGTGCAATTTATATTTGACAGCCATACTGGCAGCGCTGCCTTTGTATACAAGAGGAACCTATTACCGGCTGGGGGATGATAAGTACCTGCTGTTTCGCAATGTTTCACTGGTTTGTGCGGCAGTGTGGCTTTTGTCGGGGATTGCAGTGGGTATTTGGAAGGCTGTGTGCAGAAAAGGACAATTCCCGGAGGGCTGCAGCATCAGCTCCATGGATATTTTTATGGGGGCTTACGCAGCGGTGGTTTTTCTGTCGTTTTTGTGCAGCCGATACAGGCAGACAGCCTGGAACGGATACCAGGATTGGCATATGGGAGCTCTGACGCAGCTTTTCTTTGTGTGGATGTATTTCTTTATTTCCAGAAATTACCGATCGGCAGCGTATCCGATGTATCTTGGGCTGGGGGCGCTTTTTGCGGTGACGCTCCTTGGTCTTTTGAACCGCCTGGGCATAGACCCCTTGGGGCTTTTGGCTCCCTTTGGGCCGGGAGACTGGGAATACACGCATATGCTGTCCACAATCGGCAATATCAACTGGCTGTGCGGCTATTATGCTGTTGCCCTGGCTTTTTCTGTAACAGGCTTCTTGTACGGAAAGGGGAAGGGAAAAATGCTGCTGTGCTACGGTGTCAGTGTACTGTCACTGCTGCTTTTGTGCATTCAAGGCAGTGCCGGGGGCATTGCTGTTGCTTTCGTCTGTGTGGGGATTACCCTTCTTCTTGGCTGGAGGAAGGAAGAGATTTTTGAAAAAGGCATTTTGCTGGGGGCAGGAACGGCCTTCCTCATGCCCGGGATGGCTGCTTTGATCTGGCTGTGCCAAAGCAAAGCGGCCTTGCCCGGAGACAGCCGGGCTTATGAGCTGGTCACATGGTGGGGATGGCTTTTTATAGGGGCGGCATTTCTGCTGTTTTACGGCATACAAAAGAGAATGCCCTCTAAAACACAGAGGCTGCTTAGAAGGGGCTGCTCATTACTGATATGGGCCGGTGCGGTGCTCGCATGCTTTTGCTATTTAGCATCCATGGACTGGGGGGATGATTGGGGCACTGGCAGAGGAGGTCTGTGGCGGCTGGCCTGGGAGGGGTTTTTGCAGGCTGACTTGGGACAAAAGCTTGTGGGAGCGGGGCCGGACTGCTTTGCGGAGTACATTTATGACGTGTTCCCGGTTCGCGATATTATTTCTCCCATTGGACACTGGTCGGATTCTATTTTTGCAAATGCCCATAATGAGTGGCTTAACCACTTGGTGAATTTGGGATTGACAGGAGTTTTGGCGTACCTTGGCATTTTTGCTGGGGGCATTTGGCGTTACAGAGGGATGGCTCTGGGGATATTTGCTCTGGCTTTGTACGGAGTCTACTCCTTGATAAGCTTCCAGCAGGTAACCAGCACCCCCCTGTTTTTTGCCGTATTAGGTATATGTGAAAGCATATGCCGCAAGGGAAAGCATTGACACGAAAAATAGGGTGGTTTACAATTCTCATAAAAGAAGGAGGCCGGATTACATGAAGTGGGTTAAGTTTCGTTTAAAAACGGTTACGGAGGCCGAAGATATCATTATCAGCGCACTTTACGACATAGGACTGGAGGGAGCGCAGATTGAGGATAAGGTGCCCCTGACCGCCTTGGAAAAGGAGCAGATGTTTGTAGACATTCTCCCGGACGGGCCGGAGGATGACGGGGTTGCCTACCTGAATTTTTTCGTGGAAAAAAAGGATGACGGTTCCCTGGAGCTTTTGGGAGAGAAAACAGATGTAAGGACGGTTCTCGCCCGTGTAGAAGAGGAACTTGCGGAGCTTGCACAGTTTATGGATATCGGGGAAGGGAGTATTACCGTGGAGGAAACCCAGGACATAGACTGGATCAATAACTGGAAGCAGTATTTTCATCAGTTTTATATAGACGATATCCTGGTGATTCCCTCTTGGGAGGAGATGAAGGCCCAAGATAAGGGAAAGCTGGTGCTTCATATTGATCCGGGAACAGCTTTCGGCACCGGGATGCACGAAACCACGCAGCTGTGCATCAGACAGCTGCGCAAGTATGTTACGCCCCAGACAGAGCTTTTGGATGTGGGAACCGGCAGCGGCATTCTGGCGATTCTTGCCCTGATGTTTGGGGCAAAGCATGCGGTAGGCACGGATTTGGATATCTGTGCAAGGGAGGCCGTGGCCCAGAATTGTGCGGCAAACGGAATTGACCCTGGACAGTTTGAACTGATGATAGGTAATCTGATCACGGACAAGGCCATACGAGACGCGGCGGGCTATGAGAGGTACGACATTGTTGTGGCAAATATTCTGGCGGATGTGCTGGTGCCGCTGACCCCTGTTATTGTAAAGCATCTGAAAAAGGGCGGTATTTATATTACCTCGGGCATTATTGACAATAAGGAGCAGACGGTGACGGATGCGATGAAGGCGGCAGACCTTGAAGTGCTTGAGGTGAATTATCAGGGAGAATGGGTGAGTGTCACGGCCCAAAAAAGGTAATGGGAAACGCTCTTTCGTGAGGGATAGACAAGGAGAGACAGAATGTACCAGTTTTTTGTGGAGCCTGGCCAGATTGATGTGGAGAACCGCCGTGTTGTGATTGAAGGTGGGGATGTGAACCATATAAAGAATGTGCTGCGCATGAAGGCGGGAGAAGAGATTGCTGTAAACAATGGGCAGGATGGGAGGGAGTACCGCTGCGGCATTGTGTCCCTTCATGAGGACAGGATTATCTGCCAGCTGCGTTTTATCAAGGAGGACAGCGTGGAGCTTCCGGTGAAGGTCTATTTGTTCCAGGGGCTTCCCAAGGGGGACAAGATGGAGCTTGTCATTCAGAAGGCTGTGGAACTGGGGGCGCATGCAATCATACCGGTGGCGGCAAAGCGCTGCGTGGTGAGGCTGGATGAGAAAAAGGCAAGGGCAAAGGTTCTGCGCTGGCAAGGCATTGCGCAGGCGGCGGCAAAGCAGAGCAGGCGGGGAATCATCCCGGCAGTATCAGAGGTGATGTCCTTTGAAGGAGCGGTGAAGCTTGCATCCTCCATGGACGTAAAGCTGATTCCCTATGAGCTTGCCCAGGACATGGACAAAACCAGACAGCTTATAGAAAGCCTGAAGCCTGGCCAGAGCGCGGCAGTCTTTATCGGGCCGGAGGGAGGCTTTGAAGAGCAGGAGGTAGAGCTTGCGAAAGAGGCGGGCATTGTGCCTGTGACTTTGGGGAAGCGGATTCTGCGCACGGAGACGGCAGGGCTTGCGGTGATGGCCTGGATTATGTACCAATGCCAGTGAGGGATGCTG